>JARCMB010000095.1 GCA_030248825.1 Pseudanabaenaceae cyanobacterium MP8IB2.15
ATTCCGCAGGTGGCTGCTGGTCTGGTGAGACACTTGTGGCACTGGCTGATGGTCGTTCTTTAAGCTTTAAAGATCTTGTGGCTGAAGAAGCTCAGGGTAAGGAGAATTTCTGCTACACGATTGGGCAAGATGGCAATGTTGGTATAGAGCGGATTATTAATGCCCGAATTACAAAAGCCAACGCCGTAGTTGTGAAATTAACTTTGGATAATGGCGAAGTCTTAATCTGTACCCCAGATCATCCATTTATGCTGAGGGATGGTAATTACAAGCCAGCCGCATCTCTGACTCCAGATGATTCCCTTATGCCTCTATATCGTAAACTTTCCAGCAAGAGCGATCTAGGTATTACGATTGAAGGCTATGAAATGGCATGGAATCCAGGCAAGGATACTTGGATATTTACACATCTCCTATCCGATCGATTTAGCTTGCGTCATGGGATCTATAAGCTTGCAGATGGGGATCACAGACATCACATTGATTTCAACAAACTGAATAACAATCCCAACAACATTCAGAGAATAACCTCAGAGGATCATCTAGCATTGCATCGTGCTCATGCCAAGCTGACTCTGCATCGACCTGAAGCGATCGAGAAATCACGTCAAGCACGGATGAAGCCAGAGTTCCGTGCCAAGATGAGCCAAAGAATGCAATCTCCTGCAACTAGAGAAATCCTCTCGCAGCAAGCAAAAGCTCAGTGGAATGACCAAAACTATAAAGACTTCATGGCTCAGAAATGGCGTGAATTTTATGATGGTAATGCCGAATATCGCGATCTCAACCGCGAAAAACTAACTAATGCTCAGCAAGAATATTGGAGCGACGACACTAATCGTCAAGCCCAATCAGAGCGAGTTCGCACCTACTTTGCCAGCAATCCTCAAGCCCGCGAGGTACATTCGCAACTCGCTAAGCAACAATGGCAGGATGAAGGTCTGCGAGATTGGCGAAGTGAAAAAACTAAAGATCAGTGGACAGAGGAGTTTCGGGCTAAACGCAAAGCCACCCTGCATCAAACCTACTATCGCAAAACGATCTCTGCCCTCAAGCAAATTGAAATTGAGCGTGGTGGTATTGACCTAGAGCAGTATCGGGTCTATCGGATTGCCACCAAAGATAAATCTCTGTTGAAGTTTGAGACATTCTGCAATCGCTATTTTCAAAATAATCAAGCCCAAGCTCTAGAAGCAGTTGCCAACTATAACCACCGTGTAGTCAAGATCGAAACTGTGGCAGAGTGCATGGATGTGTACGATATCGAAGTTCCTAACACCCATAATTTCGCGCTAGCGAGTGGTGTATTTGTGCATAACAGTGCAAAACAAGGACGCGATCGACACTATCAAGCAATCCTACCTTTGCGCGGTAAAGTTCTCAATATCGAGCGGGCGGATGACAGTAAAATCTATAAAAACACCGAAATCCAAGCTCTAATCATGGGTTTGGGTTTGGGAATTCGTGGTGAAGAGTTTAATATCGCCCAACTGCGTTACCACAAGATTATTCTCTTAGCTGATGCCGACGTTGACGGAGCACACATTCGCACTCTCCTGCTTACCTTCTTCTATCGCTATCAAAGAGAACTCGTCGATCAAGGATTTATCTATATTGGTTGTCCTCCATTATTTAAAGTCGAGCGCGGTCGGAGTATCCAATATTGCTACAGCGAGCGAGATCTTAAAACTCACCTTGCCACCTTTCCTGCTAATGCTAACTACAACATCCAACGCTTCAAGGGTTTGGGTGAAATGATGCCAGTACAGCTATGGGATACCACGATGAATCCTGCCACGCGCACATTGAAGCAAATCACGATCGAAGATGCTGCTGAAGCCGATCGAATCTTCACGATCTTGATGGGTGACAAGGTTGCGCCCCGCCGTGAGTTCATTGAAACTTATGGCTCTAAACTCAACCTCACCGATCTAGATATTTAACTAGATACTTATCAATTGGGCTTGACAGGCTTTGCGGCCAGTCAACAAGCCTGATTGCTATGATTGATATCAGCGATCGCTGACAAGTTTTAACCGCTAATTATTCTAAGGTTGTTATGGCAAAAGTTGAGATTTATTCCTGGCGATTCTGTCCTTTTTGCATTCGAGCAAAGCGATTGTTAGACAAAAAAGGTGTGCAGTATATCGACCATTCGATCGATGGTGACGAGATTGCCCGTGATGCCATGGTTGACAGGGGTTCGGACGGAAAACGGTCAGTGCCGCAAGTCTTTATCAACGATCGCCATATTGGTGGCTGTGATGATTTACATTCACTCGATGCTGAAGGCAAACTCGATCTCCTCCTAGCTGAAGCCTAAAACTTTCTAGCATTTATCGCTAGACCCGATCTTTGTCATCTGGAGCAGTCAGCCCAATGATATCGATCGGCTTAGTATACTTCTCGGTTGGAAGAGAAACCTTGCCACTGGCACTATATGGAAGCTGATTGGGTTGCTGACTTGGATTAGAGTCTGGCGTATTTTGTCCAGCCATCGACAACAGCGATTGCACCATCCCAGGTACAGAATTTGGGTCCATAAATAAAACTTTAGAACTGGGACTTTCGCCAATGGTTTTGCCCATCTCCATATAGTTATTTGCTAGTAAAAATTGCATCGCTTTTTGATGGTTTTCGCCTTTAGCCAGAGTTGCAGCAATATGTTCGATCGCTTGAGTATAGGCTTCTGCTTGTAAAAGTTGGATTTTTTTCGCTGCCTCTGCTCTCATAATCTCAGATGTCGTATCGCCTTCAGCACGATTCACCTTTGACTTCATCTCACCTTCAGATTGCAAGATTATAGCTCGTCTTTCTCGCTCGGCTGAGACTTGCTTTTCCATCGACAGTCTAACTGTGTCCTGAAACTTAATGTCTTGGATTTCCACTCTCGTAACCTTAATGCCCCATTGCCCCGTTACCTTATCAAGTTCCGACAAAATCGAGTCACTAATGTGCGATCGAGAGGAAGATGTATGGTCTAAATCTAATTTCCCCACCTCAGATCGAATTGCACCTTTAATCAGGTCACTGACGGCTTTATCGACATTCGTAACATCATAGGTGGCTTTACCAAGGTCGGTAATGTAGGAGTAATACACCGCATCAACTTCAATTTGCACATTATCTGTAGTGATGCAAGACTGAGGGTCGATGTCTGTGGTGATTTCGGCGATCGTTCGCTCTGGCTTCATTTGATCCACAATTGGCACAATAAAATTAACTCCAGGCTTGAGAATTTTATGTCTTCGCCCCAGCCGTTCAACTAGAGCTTGTTTGTCTGGCCCAATGATTTTGACTGACTGACTGAGATAGCCGCCCGTAAGTAAAACAAAAATGCTTAAAGTTCCGATCAGAATAGGCTCCATATGGCACCGCTCCTCTACCAATAACTACCAATAACTCAATCCGACCTGAGCAAGTAAATTACTACTCTGCCCGTTCGGATTCACCGCTTAGAATATACTCTCATTTTCAATCAGTTCTGGGGTTAATGCCAAAATTGTGGTCAATACTAGCTTTGCCCCATGCGATTTCATCATCTCGCTATACGCTGTGTGCTGTTCGGGTTTGATGTGCGGCGGGATCACACCCACACCAATATATTGTCGATCGAGATCGATCTGAGCTGCTTTTTGTACCGTCATCATGTCAGCAACCGTATCACCAACATAAATAACTTGCGGTTTATGCCCCAACAACTTGGATACCATGATCAACCCAGTTGGATCGGGCTTCCCAGGTGCATCTTCCATCGCCACCAGCACAGGTGACTCTAGCCCCAACCGACTAAGCACATAAGTCGCAGAACCGCGTGTCGCCCCACTAAAAAAGCCCCAAGTCAGACCAGATGCCGTCAGAGCTTGGAAATATGCTGGCGTGGCAATCAAAGGCTCCTGAGAAATATATCCCGTCCAGTTGTCGCCGCGATATCGACCCTGAAAAAACTCCACGATCGAGGCGTAATCTGTTCGATCGGCTTCACCATAGCTAGCAAAGTAGCGCTTGATCAATTCCTGTGAAGCTTCCCAATCGTTATTCCACAGTCCTTCTGACTTCAGCAAATCAATCCGATCGTGGTCGGGACGATACTGTCCTAGGGTAAAATGCTCAACCGTATCAGCAAGGGCCCGATGATAAGAATCAGAAACATCTCTGATTACACCATCAATATCTAAAACTAATTCGACTGTTGATAGGTCTATCATGCTACTGTTAAAGATCGCAATCTAATTTATGGTGTAAGTAAGTTCCTATGGAGGCAAGTTTGACCCAGTTTATTCTCAAGATTCTTTGGCTAGAAGAAAATGTAGCCCTAGCAGTTGATCAGGTCGTAGGCAAGGGTAATAGCCCATTGACGAAGTATTTCTTCTGGCCCCGCGACGATGCCTGGGATCAACTCAAAACTGAAATGGAATCCAAGCCTTGGATTGCAGATCAAGAGCGGATCGAAATCCTCAACAAAGCAACTGAGGTGATCAACTACTGGCAAGAAGGTGGTAAACGCCGCCCCATGGCTGAAGCTCAGGTTAAGTTTCCTGATGTTGTATTTACTGGTAGCGCCTGATATATCAAATATTAATATCAGGGCGGGTTTGGCTAGGCTTTTTGCTCAAGCTAAACCCGCTTTTGATTTTGTAAAATTTTAGTATTATTTTATACTCTCCGATAATCGGGCTGAGTAGCTTTGATCATGTGATAAGCAATCAATAGCTGTGTAATCGCCAAAGGATAGCTCATCAGCATTTCTCCCGTTGTACCGATGATGCCACCAATGTTAGGGTTAACGGTTCGATCGCAAAACGGTCTCAACAAAGGCATTTCATCACAGAACACTTGCTCTAATTGCTGTACTTGCTCCTCAGTCGCATGGCTATCGATTTCTAGCACATCTACAGGTTTACCCATATCTCGGTCTAACTCTAGCCTCACCGCTGGTCGATCGCCACTACTACTGCGCTCTAAAATATGAATCAGATCGGGGTGCGGGATCGTTGGTCGCATCACCAGCCTGACATTGAGATGCAGGTTGTCGGTTTCAGGGTTGCTCTCTTGAGGCGGGTAGAAAGTTACAACTAGATCGGCTGCCAACCTCTGCGGGCGAATAAATTGCTCGGAATCTGGCTCGCGCTTGGTCATTTCATCTAGTACCTGCGCTTCGGTATAACCACGCTTGATCGTATCGCGTTTAACTTTCCACTTGGTGCGTAAACTCTCTGGTGGCGCAAGATAAACCTTGACATCATAACAATCTCTGGCTCCGCGTGTGGCATAGCCTAGCAAACCTTCGACAATCACAAAATTTGCTGGCTTGATGTACTGTGGCGGATCGAAAGTCCCAGTTTTATGGTTGTAAATCGGCTTGAGGATCGGCTGCCCTGTACGGAGCAAACCCAAGTGCTGTTGAATGATATCGAGATAGTTGCAATCGGGATGCAAGGCAGTAATGCCAATCTCAGCTCTCTGTTTTCGATCGTAACGATGATAGTCATCTGTACAGATCGTTGTGACGTTCTCCTGACCCAATACCTGTGCAATTCCTCGCGTCAGTGTCGTTTTTCCTGCGGCGCTATCACCGACGATGCCAAGAACAATGGGACGATGAGGCATGGCTTTTCCTTAATTAGTCTTTAACTATAAGCCTTACATTTTAGGTAAAAGTGGTAACTGGGGCAATAAAAAAGCCCTCAGATATTTGAGGGCTTAAAAAAGCAACTAAATTAAATTTCTAACTTAGTCAAGGTCTGGCATTGAAAGCACAGCCTCAGTCTTACGAAGAATACCTTTCTCAAAACCAGCCACAGCAGCTCTAGCCCGACCAGCGTGCCACAGATGTCCAACTAAGAACATGAAAGATAGGACAAAGTGAGAAGTAGACAGCCAAGAGCGAGGTGAGACGAAGTTCACTGCATTGATTTCAGTGATCACGCCACCAACAGAGTTGATCGAACCTAGAGGTGCATGAGTCATGTACTCTGCGGCGCGACGAGCTTGCCATGGTTGAATATCATTCTTGAGTTTGTCGATATCTAAACCGCTAGGGCCGCGCATTGGTTCAATCCAAGG
>JARCMB010000469.1 GCA_030248825.1 Pseudanabaenaceae cyanobacterium MP8IB2.15
ATCGCAAACAAGAAAGTTGCAGATGGGATGCCAGTGAGGATTTGACCGAGGAATCGCAACAGAATTTGGACGATAAACAAGACGATTTGCAAGAGAATCGCTTGCATGGCATTAAAGCGAATGAAGTGATTGATTCGAGCACTTCTAATCACAAAAAAGAAGAGGCACATAAAAATCACAAATTCACCCGTGATGCCAATCTGAGGAATTACGGGGAAATTTAGGATATTCGCGAATACCCAAATGAAGGGAAAGAAGGGATAAACCAAAAGTGGAACTTGTTGAAACAGCGCTGCGCCAAAGATTACGGCAGCAGACATCGGCAAAATGTAGGGCAAACTGCCATAAAGCCGATCGATTGGTTGTGTTGCTCCTCTCCATGTCATATTTTTTACCTTTTGCCTGTAGTGGTTACGGATGAATTAACGATCCTGTTAATTAAGGATCATAAACGATCGAATCCAAAAAAATCTGACAGCCCGAACATAGCACTGTCAGATCTGGATCGGATTTCGATGTTTTAGGCGACCTAGCGATTATGCCGCGAGCCCGATCGAAGGTCTTTGCACCACAACTTCATCGATCAGACCATAGGCTTGAGCTTCTTTGGCTGACATAAAAAAGTCTCGATCGGTATCTTCAGCAAGCCGTTCGATCGGGCGACCCGTATGATAAGCCATCAGCTCAGTCAAACGGCTCTTGTGATAAAGGATCTCCCTTGCTTGGAGCTCGATGTCTGTAGCTTGCCCCTGCGCGCCCCCAAGTGGCTGGTGAATCATAATTCTGGTGTGTGGCAGCGACATTCTTTTGCCTTTGGCTCCACCCGTGAGTAGAAACGCACCCATGCTGGCGGCGAGACCAACACAAATTGTCGAAACGTCGGGACGAATGTGCTGCATGGTGTCATAGATGGCCATGCCAGCCGTGACCGACCCACCAGGTGAATTGATGTATAAGAAGATATCTTTTTCAGGATCTTCGGCTTCGAGGAAGAGCATTTGAGCAACGATCACATTTGAAACTGAGTCATCAACTTGCTGACCCAAGAAAATGATCCGCTCCCGCAGGAGGCGCGAGAAAATGTCGAAGGCGCGCTCACCACGTCCAGATTGTTCAATAACGGTTGGGATCATAAACTCTTAGAGTAATTGGTGGTTCTTATTTTACCGCGCTCGATCGTAGCTTTAGCTGTACGGAAAACCGACAGACCTCACCCCTAACCCCTCTGCTTCGAGGAGAAGGGAACAGGAAAAATAAGAAAAGTCAGTGGCAATCTGCATTCCATGTCAAAATTGATCTGCAAGGATGAAGCTATATGCCACGCTATCAAAGTCATTTGTTTAATTGGATCGATCGATCTTTGCCCGTGCAGTTAGGACGAAGGGTAAGGAAGTTTTATGAGCATTTAGCACAGGATCGGGTTAAGTCTGGGTTTGAGACAGCTTCAGGTTTTTGGGCTGAGATCGTCGAGCGAATTGGTAATCAAACCGCCAAAGTTTTTCTCTATCCTCTGTACGCATTGACGGAATCGGCGAAGCGGATCTATCCACAATTAAAATCTCAGCAGGTTAAAGTTCCTCTGCTCTTGCGCCCAGTCCAGCAGTTGATTGTGTGGGTAGAGCGAACGAGTTTGGCTCACGCGAATCGATCGAAGTCTAAGTCTGACAAGTTGTTTTTAGCAGTTTGGCAACAGCAGTTTCCAGATCGCGATCGACAAATTAGCCAGCAAACCGATCCGCAAATCTCAGATCGCAGCTATGAGCAGAAGCGAGAACGCATTCATCAGTTAATTAGAGATGCGATCGATTATTTTTTCGGCAAGAAATCATCGGGTAAGCAACTAGATTCGATCGATCGAGTCGAGTCAAAATCAGAGGAGAGCTGGCTGACGATGGCGGATTTGTTTGGTGATGATAGTGGTCCCTGGCCGTATCCCGTAGCTCATTCTCATAAGCGAGAGTCAGATCGACTATCCACAAGTTCTGCTTGGGATGACGCTAGTTTAGCCCTGATCCAAAATGCTCAGCAGGGCGGTGTGTCGATCCATAAACCTCACGAGACTTCGACTAGTCATTTGTCTCGCCATGGCATTGAAGGCGAATTTCCCACTGAAGATGAAACAGGAGGTCGGCGATCGCGTCCGATGCAAGCTTGGATCGAGACACAGGCAACTTTTCTCGGTTATGTCTATAATCCAATTATGCAGTTTATTCTGTGGTTAGATCGGTTAATTGTGGCTCTGGAGCAATGGTTGATCCATCAATGGCAGCGCTCGGAAAAGATATTCCGAAAAATATTCGATCGATCTGCTTGACACCTTTGCTGTTTAATCGCGAAACTATTAGTAGGTGAGTATCTTGCCGACAACTAACCTTATTTTTTGGAGACTATCACGATGATTGGTAAATTCTGTAGTCAAATCACCCGAAATCTTGTCTGTGCAGGGCTGATGGCGATCCCTATGGTGACACTGGCGGCGACAAGTGCTCTAGCCGATGACTCTTTTGGGGCGATCGCTCGATCGCGTGCTACTGGTGATAAGGGATATGCTTGGAATTACAGCAGTCGCTCCCAAGCCGAACGTAAGGCGATCGGTGAATGTAATAAGGTTTCTGATTCTGGCGACTGTCGCGCTCTAGTCTGGTTTAAAAATGCTTGCGGCAGCATTGCCGAATCTAACGATGGTGGGGCTGGGACTGGTTGGGGTTCTAATGAAGCTTTGGCAGAACGTTATGCGCTGGAATCTTGTAGCGGTATCGGTCGTGGCTGTGAAGTCTCCAGAACAATCTGCACCGAATAATCATTACTAAATGACACAGTTTGTCAGAGACTTGGGCGAGCATGGGCTTTTGCAGCTATTTCGCCCTTTTTGTAGCGATCTAGTTGGTGATGATGCTGCCTTGCTCGGCGCGATGCCGATCGATCGAGAGCTGGTGGTAACAACAGATATTTTGATTGATGGCGTACATTTTAGTCCTGTCACAACTAGTCCCCAAGATGTTGGTTGGCGCGCCGCCGCCGCAAATTTGTCGGACTTAGCCGCGATGGGGCAATGCCTTGGGGGGTGGTGATCGCTGTAGGGTTGCCACCTGAAACCCCTGTAGAGTGGATTACATCCGTATATCAAGGTTTTACGGATTGCCTCAAGCAATATGGCACAGCACTTGTTGGCGGCGATACGGTTCGATCGACTGTGATTACACTCTCGGTTACGGCGTTTGGGCAGGTACAGCGAGATCGAGTGATTCAACGCCACACAGCTCAGATCGGGGATGCGATCTTAATTACAGGCCCACATGGCTTGTCAAAAGCAGGATTAGAATTACTCCTACATCCTGAACTGGGTGAGAAACTTGCATCTGAGTCGATCGACTTACTGCACAAAGCCCATCAACGTCCCCAACCTCGTTTGGATGTACCGCCCTCGATCTGGCAATTTTGCGATCGAGCTAGTGGGATGGACAGTAGCGATGGTTTAGCCGATGCGATCGACCAAATCTGTAAAGCTAGTGGTGTGGGGGCGAGACTAGACTGGTCAGCAATTCCGATTCCAGAGTCGATCGAGTTAATCGCGGGCGATCGATCGATCGACTGGGTGCTATACGGTGGTGAGGACTTTGAGTTAGTTCTATGTCTCGCACCAGATGCAGCTCGATCTCTGCTCAACTTAATTCCCAATGCCGCGATCATCGGTGAAGCGATCTCAGGTAATAGTGGTGAAGGTTTCGATCGAATCGATCGATTTCGATCGTTCCAACACTTCTAAACCAAATTCTTTAGTTTTAAATCTTGCCACGATCGAGCTTAAAATAAGTTGGTTGCTAACAGCTAATAGCCCAATCCTCGATCGCGCTTTAAACAAGAAAATATCATGGAATATCGTATTTCGGTTTGAGAATGTTTAGGGGAAACAATTTTGGGATTTAATAGTCATTAGCCTTAGAAGCAATACCTTTCAGGCAATTATGAAAAAGCTATTGGCGTGTTTGTTTAGTGTGAGCTTATTATGTGGTAGCTGCCAGTCTCTGCAACAGACAGTTAACGATCGAGTTACGCCAAGCTTAAGTGAAAAGCTCAGTCCTGCGATCATTGCCGCAAAAGCTGAGTTGCCACCTCCTGTTCAGCCGAAAAAGCTAAAGCTGCTAACTAAAACTCCAGTTAAAACTACAGCGATCAAGATTTTTCGAGCTGACGATCTCTGCCAAAATTTGGTCGCCGAAACCAAACAAATACCCAAAGAAGCAAGTGAGAAAATGGTGGCAGTGACCTTAAAAGACGTACTTGAGCAACAAGTTATTTCTGATTTTAAGGTTAAAGGCTACGACGTAAAATTGGATAACGGCGTTGCGACCGTAGACATTAAAGTCGATCCCAGTTCAGAACGGCGGATTACTTCCCTATCAAGTTGTGAGCAATTCGCTCTTTTTAAGTCGATCGAAGCGACTTTAACTAAAAACAGCTCTCTAGATGTCTACGAAGTCAGGTTTACCCAGTCAGGACAGGAAGTTTATCTGTAGAAAGTTTAGCCGCGAATAATCACCGCTTGGATTTTCTGATGATTCTTTACAGCCTTTTAAATTGGATTGCTGTAATTGCTGATTGGATACTATGATTTGCTACATGAAGTTGCGTAGGCAAGCCAGATTATGCATAGTCGCCTGGGTTTATCAGTTGCATTGTCAGTTACATTTTCATTAACCTTGAGTCTGTTCGGCGATCGGGCTTTTGCTCAGATTGCCACACCAACAGCGTCTTGTGAGCAGTTGAGCCGATCTAGATATATGGTGCTTGTCAGTAACCCTATTTATACTGCCATACCTCAATATTTGTCGATCGCGGCAGCACCATGTACCTATTTGTCACAGTCCGTCACTTCTTTTGGCTATTTTAATAGTATCGATGCTTCGGCTTTTAGGGTGAATCAGTTACGTCAGCTTGGCTTTGACGCGATCGCGCAGTCTTTCTCGCCTGGTACACCCATCCCTAACCAGATTGCAGGCGTATCCGTGATTGCCGAGCCTTCGTCCATAAATCCCATGCTCTCACTTCAACAAGTTTCCGCAATTACAGGCATCAATGCTCAATCCGCCGCTTTTAACAATCGTCAGGTAGTTTTGGCAGCACCGTTGGTGAGTGTGAACACTGCCAATAATCTCGTGAGTTCGCTGCGTAGTCGTGGATTTAGTTCTGATTATGTCGATCCGCGAGCCATTCAAGCTCTCAATGCTTTTCCGCCTGTAGTAACACCAATCCCAGATCCCAACCCTGGCAATATCTCTGGGGGGAAATTCAAGCTTCTTTTACCTGTAGTGTCTAATGCTTCTCTGATCCAGATTAGGCAAGAGTTTCCTAGTGCGACCACCCGTTTGTATCAGAGAAAGAGATACGCTCAAGTTGCCAGCTACATCGATCGATTTAGTGCCAGTCGAGAACGCGATCGAGTTTTAGTTCGTTATCCTGGTTCGATCGTAATTTTAGATTAAAACCCACATTCCGCTCGTAATGGAAGGTAAAAAATAATTAAGAAACAGGTGCAGGGAGAAGATAGTAGCGTTGGCAGGAGAGAGGGAAGAAATTTAGGATATGAA
>JARCMB010000096.1 GCA_030248825.1 Pseudanabaenaceae cyanobacterium MP8IB2.15
GCGGGAGAAGAGCGTCTGAGATATTGGAACACCCAAAACTTAAATAGAGCATCGAGAAATACTGGTACGGTGGCGATAAAGGTCAGAATTAAAACTCGATTGTCGGGTAAGCCAAAATGCCTAAGGATGGAACTTAACAGGGCATCCCAACCGTCGCTAGAGTGATATCCCACAAAAATATCGGTAGTAGCGATCAAGATGAAAGCCTTAGCGTTGTCATTCAGGCTATACACCGTTTCATCGATAAACTCTTTGACCAGTTGTACCTGCTTCCGTCCCATTACAAGTATGAAATAAAATACAAATACCGCCGTGATGTCAGCGAAAAGATTCTTAACCCCCTCTAGACTCGATCCTTTGTAGTATTCCGTAATATTAATTGCTTCCTCTTTAAGTGAAGCTTCAGATTCTTGGGGCGACATCTGGGTTATCCCAACCAACCGCTCAAATTCGATTTTTTCTTTGGCGATCCTAAATTTTTCTAAAGCTTCATCTTCAAATTCTGGGTTAAACTGGGCATCGATCTTTCTGCCCACATTCCATCGATCGACTAGAGGACTGTAAATCGCGATTTTCGATACTTGCTGTGATAAAACAGTCAGAGCAACTAAAACTAAAATATATCTAATCGCAATATTTGTGCGTTTGCGCGACTGACGTAATTCCCCGACGACATCTTGCTCGTAAGAATTATAAGAAGAAGTAAGATTGCGCCGAATCCGATCGACTGCTCGGACAAATGACCCAGGTAGAATACTTTTTTCGATCGGGACAACTTGGGATGTATCTACGTCAATCTTTCGATCGCCACCAAACAAAGTGAATTTATGATGATTGTCTGACTCATCTTGACGATCGAGCGTATCGACATCTAATAACTTCACAAGTTCAGCTTGGGAATTAGACCGATCTTGATTTGGGATTTGCTGTGGTTGGAGCCGATATCTGGCGAGGATAAAATCGATCAAAGCTAGTTGCTGTAAGACGGATGGCTTATTAGTTCTGAAGTCGCGACTGAGATCGTCGTTGCTAAGAGGTTTTAATGGCTGGTCGATCGGATTGGATAATAGATATGGGAGACTAGAACTAACTTTATATTCAGCTAATCTCAGATCGATCGTGAATAAACATTTGCGTAATTGGGTGAGGAATAAGCTGTAAGTATTTTCGCTATAGCCAGTAAGATCGGAGATCTCTTTGCCACCGAAATATTCATCTTCCATTTTTTTGATCTCGATCGCCGCTTTGTATGCTTCTTCTACGGCTCTAACGGGTGTGTTAGCAACCCATCGAATTGGAGCTGTGAAAAATGTTTGAAGTTGCGATGAAAAGTTAGAAGTCATATTCCTAAAGTTTCTCTGAGATAAAGTATGCTCTTGCGGATATCAAAATTACTACCTTCGCCACTGATTGAGCCACCGTACCTGCCCTCTCCAATCCTCGCTTCTGCCGATGGAGCTTAAGCTTAGCCATTCGCAACCTCTAAGGATTGCTCAGCCGATATCGATCGATCGATCTGCTCCTGATTAGCTGCATAAAAAACAATAGCTTCATTTACCTGCGCTTCAGTCAAGTCATATTCATCGGCAATTTGGCTTGGACTCATGCCCCAATTTTGAGCAGCGATCGCCACAGTCTGAACTCGAATACCTGTACCTCTAATAATTGGTACGGCTCGATCGCTTGCCCCTTGCCTATAGGCAATTTGTTGGAAAGAAGCTTTAAGGGTAGATACTTTCTCTGTTACTGCCCACAAGATGAACTGGTCAAGCGAAATTCCTTGGCTCATGGCTAATTGCTCGACTTCCTGCTGCAACTGGTTAGGCAAATTAAGAGCGTGTGCTGACATATTGAGATTCAAATGTGGGGATTGAAGTACATTTTAGCTCTACGCACTTAGTAATCAAGTAAATAAAAATTTAAGATAAACTCAAAGCCAGCTCTATTAGCCCTAAAGAGCCGTCCATCTTTCAACTGAGTGTGGCATTTTTGATGATTAAGGTATACACCCAAACGTCTCTGGCGCAAAAATGGCTAGAGCAGTATCGCGGCAAACAGCCTGTATTTGCCTGTGTGTTGGGATTTACGGCAACGGGATTGATTCCAGGGATCTCGGCGGCTGGAGCAACACCTGAATCGCGCCAATATACCTCGATCTCTGATGCCGAATTTCTCGCAACTGGTCAAGCTACCCAGTTCCCACTTCCACCTTTGATTGCAGGAGCCTCACCTGTTTTGATTTCGCGGGCAGTAGTAGCGAGTTTAAATCTACCGCTTTACATTTTTAATGCTGGCTTGCCTGTACCTCCAACAGTGTCGCATATCGATTTAGGTGGAATGCCTGCTGCCTGTTTAAGTACGGGTGAGGCCCTATCGTTGGATGTGGTGCAACATCTTTGGCAGCAGGGGCTAATCTGGGGTAAAAAATTGGCGCAATCGGGAGCATATGTGATCTTGAGCGAATGTGTGGTCGGTGGCACAACTACAGCTCTAGCAGTTTTGACCGCTCTGGGGATCGCCGCAAAGGATCGGGTAAATAGTTCGCATCCAACTTGCAACCATGCCCAAAAGTGGGAATTAGTCCAACAGGGGCTGAAGGTTCATAACCCGCATGACCCATTTGCGATCGTGGCGGCGGTGGGCGATCCGATGCAAATTGTGGTGGCGGCAATGTCGATCGAAGCAAGTCGCACTACAGGTGTATTACTGGCGGGTGGGACGCAAATGCTGGCAGTGTATGCTTTAGCGCGATCGATCGCGATTCGGGATCGGATGGAATGGCAGCCCGATCGAATCGTGGTAGGGACGACGCGCTGGGTGGCAGAAGATCCCACAGGTGATACAGTCGGTTTGGCAGAGGAAATTGGCGATGTTCCATTGCTGGCAACGCAACTGAGTTTTGCTAATTCACAATACGAATCATTACGCGCCTACGAGCAAGGCTTTGTCAAAGAGGGTGTAGGTGCAGGTGGAGCGGCGATCTCTGCCCATCTCAGTCAAAACTGGAGCCAAGATCGGTTATTGTTGGCGATCGAGCAACTTTTTACGGTCAGTTAATTCAATCAAAGTTGTTTAGAATGATAACCTTAACTCGATCGAAGCTATGAGCGACTCTCCCCAAGTAAAATTCAGCGACACCATTTTGGAATTTAGCGATGCCAAACTGGGAGAGACTTTGACCAAGAGTATCTCAGTCAGTAACGCCGAGCCTGGCACAATACTCGAAGGCAGTTGGGAAGTTGCACCCCACCCCAGCGATCCAGCTCAAACGCCATATGCTCATGCTTGGATTTCGTTTTCGCCCGACAAATTTACCAGCAACGTGATCGAATGTCAGGTGATCGTAGACGCGAGCCGACTGATGGCAGATCGGACTTATGAACGCAAAATTATTCTCCGTTCCAATTCTGCCGCCAAAACTCATACGCTGACGGTCAAAGTGCAGACGGCGATCTTTTCTAGCTCAACGCCACAGTTACCATACTTTTCGATCGCGTTGCTACTGGCAACTTCCCTGACCTTAACGAATATGCTGGTTTCCTCCAGTAATTTTACGGGTGCGATCGCTTTAGGCTGGATCTTGTTTTTAGCCGCAATTACGACGTTTGGAGTAGCTATGACCGAAACTGGGGCTTTGGCATTAGCTCTGATGTTTGCTCTGGTTTTGATTTTGTCGCTGGCATTGGCGATGTCACTTTATCAAGCTCAATCGAGTTGGGCATTTGGGTGGGCGATTGCTGGAGCTATTTTATTGGCGGGGGCAGGAGCTTGGAATATTGTTTGGGAGTCAGTTAAGCGGAGATTTTCGCGCACTTTCGCCGTCGCATTATCAATCTTGACAATTTTATTTGGTAGCAGTGTCGGGATCTGGATCAAGGTGGGCTTGAATAATATGTTTATCACTTCCTCTGTATTAGCAACAGGGCTACTCGTAATTACAATGACGATCTATCCCCCACTTAAACGAGCTAGAGATATTGCCAAATATCTGGCTTCTGAGGAATATCTGATCAAACCTTAATTTCATGTAGTTCGATTGTGGCGATAGAATAGAATGTCACATTTATTTTGATTGATCAGCTTGAGTTTTTATCATATTCCCGTTTTAGCAGAAGCTCTGATTGCAGGATTGGAGATTAGAGCAGGTGGTTGTTATCTCGACTGCACCGTTGGTGGTGGTGGTCATAGTTTGCTGATCTTAGAGGCTGCTGAAAATGTCCAGTTAGTGGCGATCGATCGAGATCTAAATGCAATTGCTGCCGCTCAGTCAAAGTTGCAAGCATATCCCAGTCAAGTTCAATTTTGGCATGGTAACTTCAGCGACTACATCCCCCCGCAGGGATTACTCTTCGATGGCATCATTGCCGATTTAGGTGTGAGTTCGGCGCAGTTAGATAATTTCGATCGAGGCTTTAGTTTTAGAGAAGCAGGCGCACTTGATATGCGGATGGATTGCAGTCAGAGCCTCACCGCCGCCGATTTAATCAATTATTCTGGCGAAACCGAACTCGCTAACATCTTTTATGAATTTGGTGAAGAGCGATTATCCCGCCGCATTGCCCGTACAATTGTGGAGCAAAGACCGTTCCAAACAACCACGCAACTAGCCGAAGCGATCTCCCATTGCGTCCCAAAAAGCTATCGTTATGGCAGAATCCACCCCGCCACCCGCGTGTTTCAATCCTTACGGATTGTGGTAAACCAAGAACTAGAATCACTCAAAAAATTCCTAAGTCGATCGCCAACTTGGTTAAAAGCAGATGGCATCGTTGGGGCGATTAGCTTTCATAGTTTAGAAGACCGTCTAGTCAAGCACACGTTCAGAGAGGATGAGCGGTTAAAGGTACTGACGAAAAAACCAATTATTGCTACAGATCGAGAGATGTCAGCTAATCCAAGATCTCGATCGGCAAAACTCAGATTTGCCCGCAAAATCAACTGAGATTTTGGACATTAGAATCCTGTTTTAGTGAGCATTACCTTGGCTTGACTCGCCCGTACAACAGATCTTCTGTGATAGCTAAACGTTTGTAATTATTTCTGAAGAAAAATAGTTTAACGGGAGAAATTATCTTTCTAACTCCAGTTAATAGATGGAAGGCACTAATATTATCGGGGCGATCTGCTACATTATTTATGGAAGCTGAGATTTGACATTAAGATTTGACATTGAGAGGTCGAAGTATGCCAGTACAATTCCAAATCAAGCAAATAGAGGTTTTAGCAGGACAGCGATCGATCTTGCATGACATTAACTGGTAAGACTTTGAGCAAATTCTCGAAGAACTTGGAGAAAAGAGGGCTTCGCGCATTGCTTATTGGAATGGAACACTAGAGGTAAGAATGTCACAGCCCGAGCATGAAGTTGACAAAGAACTGATTAGTGACATGGTAAAAGCTCTGCTGGATTGGATGGGTAGAGAATACGAATGCTTTGGTTCAACTACTTTTAGAAACGAAAATATGAACAGCGGCATTGAACCCGACAACTGTTTTTATATTCAAAATCAGGAACGAGTTCGCGGTAAACGGCGACTTAACCTGTCGATCGATCCACCACCCGATCTAGCGATCGAGATTGATGTCACCTCAAAAACACAACTTAATGCTTATGAGCGGTTGGAAGTTCCAGAATTGTGGTGCTATAGCGAACACAGGCTGCAAGTATACATATTGCAAGCAGGTAAATATGTTGCATCAGATAGTAGTCCCACATTTGCAGATCTAGGTGCGATCGAGAGGATTTCTCAATTTGTGGAAATGAGTCTAATCTCAGGTAGAAGTTCGGCGATGCGGGCATTTCGAGCTTGGATGCAAGAGCAATTGGCATAGTCTGGAAGTATAGTCCAACGTGATTTTAATTTCTAATCAATCAACTAGATAATTATCAGA
>JARCMB010000470.1 GCA_030248825.1 Pseudanabaenaceae cyanobacterium MP8IB2.15
GACAGATTTTGGGATGTCTTTGACGCAGATCGCTACATGACCCAAGCGTTTGAGTTGCATACAGAGTTAGTTAGGCATCAGCCAGGATTAGTTCAGCGTAAATTGGCTAGAGCGGAATTACTAGCATTAAGGATTATACTACTGCCCGAAACCAAGTGCTGGATAACATTCCAATATTTTGCTGATGACAAATACTCGAAAGTCGGCGCAATACTCGTCTTTCTTCTTTGCGTTCGGCAGCTAAATGAGCAGGACAAAGACCTGGGGCATAAGACTCTACTACCTTCCCAGTTCGATCGATTGTCACTAGTAAGTAGTCACAAACATCACATTGAGTTTTAATCTGAGACACTAGCGGTAGATAATGCCGTTCAGCAAGGGAGCCACAATTTGGGCAACGCACAGTCTGGATAGTAGCCATAGTTGTTTCCTAAAGTGTTTTTTAAAGAGTTTTTTATAGTGCTTTTCGGTAGTCGATCGAAAATTATTTGAGTAAATATAAAGAAAGTGTTAAATTCATCAAATGATTAACTTCAGAATAATTTTTAAAATTAAACATAGATCGGAGTTAAATTTGAAAAGCACTTAGGATCTGACATAACCTGCACTAGATATAGGTTTAGATAAATCTAGATGATTTATTTAAATCAGAGTTTTTTATTATATGGATAGTTTAGCAGAAATTTTTCTTGATTAGAACTGGGGATCACTCTCTCCACAATGATCCCTTCGGACTACATGCAGCTCGATCGAGAACAGTTAACCGCAAACAGTGTATAGATTCAAACTTACTTACAGTTAATATATTCATAACCTAGTCACTGATAGAACAAAGAAGCTATGACAACCACACTTGTTAAAGAGACCTTTCTGGCAGGAACGGCAGAATTTGACCAGTACGTAATGAATACCTATGCCAGATTCCCGATCGCTTTAGAGCGTGGCAGTGGTTGCAAGGTGTGGGACAGCGAAGGCAAGGAATATTTGGATTTTGTGGCGGGGATTGCTACCTGCACGCTAGGACATGCCCATCCTGCAATGGTTAAAGCCGTCACAGAGCAGATTCAGAAACTGCATCATGTTTCTAACCTTTATTACACAGCTTCTCAGGGCGAGTTGGCAAAGTGGTTGGTGCAAAATTCTTGTGCAGATAAAGCTTTTTTCTGTAATTCAGGCGCAGAGGCAAATGAAGCCGCGATTAAACTGGCGCGGAAGTACGCTCATGTCAAGCTTGGCATTGAGCAGCCTGTAATTCTCACAGCTCATGCGAGTTTTCACGGTCGCACATTAGCAACGATCACGGCGACAGGTCAGCCCAAGTATCAGAAAAATTTCACCCCATTGGTTCCAGGTTTTGACTATGTGCCATATAACGACATTGCGGCGCTCGAAACGGCTGTTGCCAAATATGACGGTAGATTATGCGCGGTGATGTTAGAAGCATTGCAGGGTGAAGGTGGCGTTTGTCCTGGAGATCGAGCATATTTTCAACGGGTAAGGCAACTCTGTGACGAAAGCAAGGCTTTGCTGATCCTCGATGAAGTGCAAGTCGGGATGGGACGCAGTGGCAAACTGTGGGGCTATGAAAATCTGGGGATTCAGCCAGATATTTTCACTTCGGCAAAGGGCTTGGGTGGCGGCATTCCGATCGGGGCGATGATGTGTAAGTCATCTTGCGATCTATTCGAGCCTGGCGATCATGCTAGTACTTTTGGGGGCAACCCATTCGCTTGTAGTGTGGCGATCGCTGTTGCCAAAACCCTAGAAGCAGATAATCTGATTGCCAATGCCAGAGAACGTGGTCAGCAACTCAAGGATGGACTGAGTTCGATCGCGGCAAACTATCCCGATACGATCGACCAAGTACGAGGCTGGGGTTTGATTGTGGGCTTAGTGATCGAAGAATCTGCGACTCTAACTTCGCGTGATGTTGTCCAAGCGGGGATCGAGCGTGGTTTGTTGCTAGTTCCTGCTGGGCCGAAAGTCGTGAGATTTGTCCCACCGTTGATTGTGACGGCAGCAGAAATCGATCGATCGATCGAGATCATCGCTGAGGCTCTATCCCAACATCACTAAACTACTGATTCAATTGTGGCTTAATTCTTCGCCCCAGAATCACTAAATCCCGCTCGGCCCGATCTAGCTCAGCAATTTGCGGTAAATGTCCCCACGGCTCGAACCCAAAGCGGTGAAATAGGTTGAGGCTGGGCTGATTATGCCCGAAGATAAAACCAAGTAGGGTGGTAATTTCAAGCTCTGGACAAGACTCGATCGAATGACGCATCAGTTTCTTGCCAATCCCTTGACCTTGCCAACTAGGATCGACATAGATACTGACTTCAACTGTCTTGCGATAAGCAGGTCTGCCATAAAAAGGCTGCAAACTTAACCATCCTGCCACTACACCATCTTGTTCGCTCACCCAGATCGGATGTCGATCGATCGTGTGAGCGTAAAACCAATCTCGCCGACTTTCGACTGAAACTACTTCTGTATCAGCCGTTGCTAATCGCCCAGGAATTGCGGCGTTGTAAATTCTGGTGATCGCAGCTAAATCACTTTCAACCGCAGTTCTTAAGTTCATACTTTTTAGCCACTAGCATCGATCGACTTGATTTATCCTTATTGACAAGCAATTTAGCTTATTCGATCGCAGTGCTTACTTTGCCGATTTATCTTAGAATGTAACCAGTCAACGGTATGAAGTTTTATATGCATATTTATGCATAACTACATATTTTATTGATTTATAGAGTTATGTATCAGGGGAAACCAAAGTTTTCTACATAGCATTGATAGTATCGTGGGTGATTTAGATTGTTTCACAATGATTCACCCTTTAAAAGAACTCAATAATCCTGAAGGGATAACTATGTCACGTATTCCTCTAGGCCCAGATACGAGCTCTGTTGGTGAAGTACCAGATGGGCAGGTCGTAAAGGATGCATCATTACTAATTTTGCTGGCTGCGATGCGTGTAATGGTGCGCTCTAATGGCATCTTACATGTAGAGACGGCTAATCATCGCTGGAAGCTCTTGTTACAGAGAGGAGGGCTAGTGCTGATGGAAGAGGAAGGTCACGTCATACCAACCTTGTGCCGCAAATTTAATAATCGGGGGATCAGATTTGCGCGAGTGCCTGAGTGGGAACAAAAGCAAGGTAACCGTCCTTACTGTTACCCCTTTGTCAGTCAGGTTTATAAACGATATCCTGATATCACCAAGCAAGTATTGAAAGATATATTGCTAGAAAGTCTGCTAGCTCTTCATTTGGAAGATAAATTTTCATTTGTTTGGCGACCGATTTCTGACCTACCTGCAAACTTACCTGTGTGGCAGTTGCCCTTACTTGAGGGTAATGCCAGCAGTGAAGCAAGGCAGTGGCAGCAATTTCAATGCGTTCAACATCCCTATCAGCAGGTGCAGTTGCTAGACGCGGCAAACATGCTGGCACGGGTGGGTAATGATAATTTCCCCCTGTTTGCGAGGGTGACAACAGGACAACATCGGCTTAGTGAAATTGCCGATAACTTCAAGCAGCCAATTTATCGCACAGCCCTGTTACTCGATAAGTTAGCACAGAAGAAAATCGTGGCAATTTTACCTTTGCCTGAGCGTCAGTCGATCGAAGATCTTGGGGGTAGCCAACCGTCATATCAACCTGCACCCGAAAAAACTGGGCCGAAGATCTTCGTAGTTGACGATTCGCCTGTTTTGCTGCGGCAGTTTCGAGATTTGCTGTCCAATTGGGGCTATCAGGTCAATTTAACTGATGATGCGACTAATGCCACCCAAATGATCTCAAATTACAATCCAGCTATGGTGTTTTTAGACATCAATATGCCTGGGCTGAATGGGTTTGAGCTGATCAGGCAAATTCGCCGCCAGCCGACTTTGGCGTTGATTCCTCTAGTATTGGTGACGGCAGAAAACAGTATGACGAATAGCTTCAGGGCAAAATGGGCGAACTGTCGTTTTATCGCCAAACCGCGATCTTCAGAGGATACCGATGATTTTCGCGACCAGCTCCGTGCCATTCTGCGGGAACTGGCTCCTCTGCCATCTGATGTGTATATCTAGGTTGAGTTATCCAAGTATTTACTTGCCAGGCAGGATGTTGCTTAAAACATTTGCATGGCTGGGTTGTTTAGAAGAAAGCAGTTTAAGGTTAGAGCGGTATGGTTGATCATTTTCTGATAGTCGATGACAGTGCAGCAGAAAGACATCTGCTAACTTCGTTTTTGCATGATTTAGGGCACGAGGTTGATATTTGCGAATCCACCGAGGGAGCTTCCGATAAAATTGCCAAAGGTAACTACAAGGCGGTGTTTTTAGATATTGTTTTGCCTGACCAAGATGGCTATAAATTCTTGCGATCGCTTCGGGCTAATCAAGACACAGCTAAGCAGTATGTGATTCTTTGCTCCACCAAAAAAACAAAGTTAGAAATTGATTATGGCGTTAAAAGAGCAGGTGCAGATGATTATCTCACCAAGCCTATAAATCGTGAAGCCTTGGTTGAAGCGTTGCAGAGAGAAGCGTTGCAAAGAGTCAAATGATTACCAACACCCTGCCAGATTATGGTCGTTATGTTTTAACTGGGCTTGGGCAACAAACCTTGGTATTTCCTGATGTCATGGTGGCAGAAATTATGCTGGTCGATCGATCGTATTTACTTAATATCCCTTTCTTCGGTTCTGCAGTTTTAGGCGTGATCCAACAACAAGGAAATATTATTCCTTTGGTGTCTCTGCGACGTGCTCTGGGAGAGCAAAACGTCCTAATTCCTGAGAAGATCACCGTGATTCGCCTGTCTGATTTTGCTGATGACTTAGTTGGAACTGGTTTGGTTGTGGATAAGGTCTTGAGTAGTGTTTCTGCTGAACAGTACGCTGCTTCATTACCTGCTCAAATAGCTAGTCAAGGCTCCAGTCAAACATCTAATCAGGTTTCGAGTCAAATCCATCTCAGGATCGAATACCTGTTAACCCAATTACCAACTCATGTTTGGCAGCCGCAGCGATGGCAGCCGCAGGTGGGTTAGTTTTTCTGTTAGGGATATATATTTCGTACATCTGTGTCTGCGCTGTGAACATAACCTTTTAATGATGCGGTAAACATAACTATGGCTACGACTACGAAAAAACAACCTAAACCGATCAAATCTAAACCACCAGTTAATATTGCGATTAAAAATCAAGGCAGGGGTTTCTCACCTAGGGCATCACTTGGGGCGAGGCTATCGATTTCAGTGATCATGAGTGCTGTTGTTGGTTTGGGTGCATTGGCAATTTTTTATTACCAAGGACAAGTCAGCAGTACGAAGCGTGTGATCGAAGAAAAACTTAATGCTAAAGCCAATGAGATTGAATCCAAGCTCAGTCCAATTAAGCAAACTGTGGCGGATCTAGCTGCATCTACTCGACTTTTAAGTGCTTTGGGGGTTAAAGATCCAAACACTTACAAAACAATAGTTTTTGAGCACATCAAAACTACTGACTTAGCCCTAGCAGTGGGCGTTGCTCAAGCTCCTTTTCGTTTGGTTCCTGCTCGTAAGTTGTTTTTTCCGTATGTGTACAAGCAGCAAAAAGACGCAGATGTTTCTAGCCAAAAGTTAGGGCAACAGTTACCAGCTCCAAATGATGATTACTATTATTCCGATCTTGCCGATCTCTATGGCGGCAATAGTATTACCCAGCAGGGAGCCTATACAGAGCAGCTTGCAGCTAAAAAAACTGTCTGGATCGAGCCTTATGTATTTTCCAATTTCACGATGACCACCTATGTCTTACCCTTTTATGATGCACAGGATCAACCTTTAGGGGTGGCGATCGTCGATTTAAATGTCACCACCTTGGCAGAAAGAGTCAGCGATAAAGTCCTAGATGAAGTGGGCTATTACGCGATTCTCAGTGAGAAAGGTAATCTTCTGGCATATCCGCCCAACGTAGCCCTAGCAAAGGATTTGAAAAGCTACAAGACTATTCCTGAAATTGGCGCAGTTTGGGAGCAAATCATTAAGGGACAATCTGGGTTGGTGGAGTCTCAGGGTAACTTTTGGGCATATCGCCGCATCCCCAGTACCAACTGGTTAATAATTGCCACAGTCCCCCAGTCAGGCATCTTAGGTCCAGTAGCATGGTCAACTTTGATCGCAACTTTACTGGTGGGGGGCTTATTGTTAGTGGTGGTGGGCTGGTTTATTGCAGCTTTAAACCGTCGCCTGAAGCCAATTTTAGATGAATGCAATAAGCTAGCCGAGGCTAAAGGGGGTGCGATTGAAACTAGCAATAAAGACGAAATCGAGCGTCTTTCTGCTTCGTTCTTTAACCTAATCGACCAAATTGCTGAGAACGAAGAGAAGATTAGAGAAGAAGTTGCTCGAACGGTTCAGGCAAAGGAACGGCTGAATCAAGCTCAAGAATCGGAGCAAGAAGCCGAATTTCTCGAAACTGAGGTGGGCGGACTACTGGATGTGGTTTCAGCGATGGAAGATGGCGATCTTACCGTCCAAGCCGAGGTAAGCGATCGAGCCACAGGACTGGTAGCAGACACGCTCAACCGCCTCCGCGAGCAGTTAGCCGAGATCATTGCACGGGTTTTGGGTACAGCGCAGCAGGTGGTGAAAGGTGCCGAAGGTCTAGAAGAACTAGCTCGCACGGTCGCACTCAACACGGTCGATCAGGCGCAGTCGGTGGCAGAGGGGCAAGCACTCACAGAACAGGTGGCACTTTCTGCGAAGAATTCCGTGGCACAGGTGAATATTGCGAATCAATCATTGCTGGCAGTCCAACAGACGGTGGCACAAGGTCAGGTGGCGATTAATACTTTGACTGAAGGGATTACGGTGCTGCAAAAAGGTACTGCCCAGATCGTGCAACGCATGAAAACTCTGGGTGAATTTGTCGGTCTTGCCGAACAGTTTGTGCAAGATCAGGGGCAAATCGCCTCGTTGACGCAGGTGCTGGCAATCAACGCTACCCTAGTTGCGGCTCGTGCTGCCGAACAGCGAGATCCCAAGCAATTTATCGGTGTAGCACGAGAATTTGAAGCGATTGCGGGTCAGGTAAATACGCTGGCAACTCAAACTAACGAAGGCTTGGGCGTACTGCAACAACGGACAGCCCAGATTCAATCAGTTGTGAGCGCGATCGACGCTGAAGTCCAAAACCTCGGTGGTCTGGTCGCAGGCTTTAACTCTGGGGTGGAACAATCGCAAAATTCGTTCTACAGCATTCAATCTGTGACCGAGGAAGTGGTAGAAGTGGGACGAGGCGTGAACGAGTCCAGTTTGGAAATTGCGACTGCGGCAGACTCTACGGCTAAGTACATGAGTGAAATCGCGATTCTCGCAGAGCAGACAGCCGACCTCACCCGCAATGCCAGACAGCAGGCAGAGCAAATGGGAACTTTGGCGCAACGTCTGCTGGCAGGGATTCAATTTTTCCGCTTGCCAGCCTCACTGGTGGCTGAGGCGGATAACGTCACTACGGTCGATGTTTCGACTAATGGAGCAGTCAGCAACTAGGGAGATTTCATCATAATTTTCATATGCAAAATATTACCGAATTCAAATTGCCCTTACCTGATAAGGTGTCCGACCAGATGCCTAACGCTGTTAATTTGGATGCCAGTATCCCAGCTAAAAAGCCAAGTCGAAAGCTGTGGCAAAGATTAAAGGATAGTTCGATTCAAACTAAGCTAACTCTCGCCTTGGGGATAAGTGGACTGATTTCGATCGCTGGTTTGGCGGTGACCGTGGCGATCGTCGATCGAAGTTTACGGATTCAGCTATTCAGCCAGGCGCAAGCCGAACTTTCATTGCTAGCGATTAATTACAACAACACGCTCCGCCAACAAGGGACAGGCGCAAGAGGACAGGCAGAAGATAATAGTTTGATCCAAGCTGCCCAAACAGGTAAGACTAGCCCGATTGTCAAGTCGATTATTCAAAGTGAAGCATCGGGACGCAAAGTTGAATTTATTACTCTAGTAGACAAAACAAGGCGGATTATCGAAACTTCGGATGCTAACCCAATTGGCAAGGAATTTGACCCGAACGGTTTGGTGGCAAAGTCACTCGCCTCAGGTGAAGAAGTAATTTCCAACGAGCTGCTGCCGTTTACCGAATTTGCCACACGCGATCCGTTTAAAGCCAATCAGTTGGGCAGTACCAACACTACGCCTAAC
>JARCMB010000471.1 GCA_030248825.1 Pseudanabaenaceae cyanobacterium MP8IB2.15
AAATCAGCGTGAACGGTTTCTGAGCAAGATTACCTTAAATATCCGTCGATCTCTTAAACTTGAAGAAATCCTGCAAACAACAGTCGATGCGATGCGAGATTTACTCCATTGCGATCGTGTTGTGGTTTATCGGTTTTTACCTGATTGGACAGGTGAAGTAACGGTCGAATCAGTTAACGATCCTAGCCTGTCGATTTTAGGATCGGCAGTCAGCGACCCCTGCTTTGTCAGTAATTTTGATTATGTGTGGAAATATCAACATGGTCGGATTAGCAGCATCACTGATGTTCTAGCTCTTAATGTAGATCCCTGTTACCAAAAACTCCTGCTCAGCTATCAGATCAGAGCCAATTTAGTCGTACCAATCGTCCACGGCGATAAACTGTGGGGTTTATTGATCGCCCATCAATGTCTAGACTCGCGATCTTGGCAGGAGTTTGAAATAGACTTACTCAAACAACTGGCAGATCATGTGTCGATCGCAATTAAGCAAGCCGAATTGTTTCAACAAGTTCAAGATCTCAACATTCACCTAGAACAGCAGGTCGAAGAACGCACAGCAGAACTCCGACAAGCCCTAGCTAAAGAAAAAGAACTGAATCAACTAAAATCTCAATTTGTCGCAACCGCATCCCACGAATTTCGTACCCCACTAGCGACTATTCAAGCCGCCAGCGATCTGCTTAAGCATTACGGTAACAAGATGACAGAAACGCAGAAATTGGAGCGGATCAACAAAATTCAGACAGAAGTTAAGCATATGACTGAGCTTTTAGAAGAAGTGTTAACCTTGGGCAAGGTCGAATCAGATCGATTGATTATCAAGCCGATCTGGCTAGACTTAGAAAAATTTTGTGGCGATACGTTAGAAGAATTGAGCCTATCCGCAAAATCCGTCAACCATAGATTTAGGTTTTCTAGTGCTGGGATCTGCCGACAGGTTTACCTCGATCCCAAACTCTTGCGCCAGATTTTAACTAACTTAATTTCCAATGCGATCAAGTATTCTCCCGATGGTGGATTAGTTACAGTTGGATTAAATTTTGAGAGCAACGCTGTTAGTATAATGATTGAGGATGAAGGGGTTGGGATCTTACCAGAAGATCTAGAGCATATATTCGAGTCATTTTTGCGAGGGCAAAATGTTGGTAATATCTCTGGTACAGGTCTGGGCCTGGCGATCGTTAAAGCATCAAGTGATCTTCTCGGTGCGAATATAACTCTTCATAGCGAGGTTAATGTTGGCACAAAAATTACTGTAACCATTCCAACCCATCAAGCAGATGGATCACCAGATGAATCAGAGTAGCTAAAACATATGACCTTAATTCTGATCGTTGAGGATGTGGAATCGCTCCGCGAAGAGATTGTAGCAATTCTTGGCTACGAGGGATTTACCGTGATGGCAGCAGAGAATGGTTTGGTTGGGGTACAGCTAGCAAAGCAGCATTTACCAAATTTAATTTTGTGTGACGTAATGATGCCAGAATTAGATGGCTATGGCACACTGGCAGTATTACGAGCCGATCCGATCACAAGCACAATTCCGTTTATCTTTCTCACGGCTCTAGCAGATAAAGTTGATATCCGACATGGCATGGAACTGGGAGCCGATGACTACCTTAGTAAGCCATTTACGAATGAGGAACTCCTTGCCGCGATCACTACGCGTCTAGCAAAATATGCCACCATCCACCAGCGCTACGATCATGAGATCAAGCAGGTTGAAGCCAAACTAGAATACCTCGCACATCACGATCAACTCACCAATCTCCCTAACCGCGTTCAGTTTCACGATTATCTCAAGGAATCGATTTTACTGGCGCAAGCTGTGGACAAGCCTCTGGCATTGATCTTTCTCGACATTGACCAGTTCAGCATCATTAACAATACTCTAGGGCATAGCATCGGCGATCGACTGTTTGTAGCGATCGCCGAGCGGCTGCGTCGTTTCATCCAACCTTGTGACCTTGTAGCAAGATTACGCGGTGATGAATTTGCGATCGTGATGGTTGATGTTGATGCTGTACAAGCTAAATCGATCGCTCAAAAAATCCTAGCAATTCTGGCTAAACCTTATAAACTATTTGGTCATGAGATTTTTATTACGGTCAGCCTCGGTATTACGCTCTATCCATACGATCATCAAGAAGTCGATGGTCTAATTGGCAACGCTGATATGGCACTGCATTATGCTAAGGAGCAAGGTAGAAATCTCTACAGATTTTACAACTCAGAGATTGGAGAAAAATCTTCTGAGATCATGGCTTTAGAAAACAGTTTGCGTCGGGCGATCGACCGCAACGAGTTTCGCCTATATTATCAACCAATCGTCGCTCTAGATACAGGTCGTATTGTCGGAGTTGAGGCGCTGATTCGCTGGCAGCATCCCGAACTTGGCTTAATTATGCCATCACGATTTATTCCATTGGCAGAAAAAACAAGTTTGATCCTGAATTTGGGTGAGTGGGTGATCGAAACTGCCTGTAAGCAAAGTCTGGCTTGGCAATCCGCAAATCTACCACCGCTTTATATGGCGGTGAATCTATCAGGGCTACACTTTAAAACAGACAACTTTATTGAGACGATCTCTAATATCGTCAATACATCTGGGATGTCACCCCAATATCTGCACATTGAGCTGACTGAAAGTATTATTATGCAGAATGCGGGTGAAACTGTGGCGATGCTGTCAAAGTTGCGGACTATGGGGATTGGGATTGCGATCGATGATTTTGGCACAGGCTACTCTTCTCTAAGCTATCTCAAACATTTTCCTGTGGATGTGCTCAAGATCGATCGATCGTTTATTCAAGATTTACTCTGCGATCGACACGACTCCACGATTACTACGGCAATTATTGACCTCGCTCACAGCCTCTCTCTATCCGTTGTTGCGGAAGGAGTGGAAACTCAGGAACAACTTGATTTTTTGCGCGAAAATCACTGCGATCGAATCCAAGGATATGTTTTTAGTCCACCTGTGACTGCCGAACAGTTAGAGAAGTTTTTGCTAGAAGGTAAATGTTTGTAGGATCTAGCTATGGGATATCACTCTAATAATTTTCCGTTTGGATTGGATGAGCTGCCGCAGCCAGCTTATCTGGTGGGAGGTTGGGTACGAGATCGATTATTAGGTCGGACGAAAAAACATCTCGATCTAGACTTTGTTTTGCCCACGCAAGCCGTAGAGACCGCCAGATCGATCGCCCACCGCCACAAAGCAGGTTTTGTGGTTTTAGATCGAGAGCGGCAAATCGCTAGAGTTGTGTTCGCCAATGCCACGGCGGACTTTGCCCTGCAAATGGGAGACACTCTGGAGATCGATCTGGGGCGACGCGATTTTTGGATGAATTCGATCGCGATCGATTGCCAATCGATTTCCAGTACAGGCGAATTTTCTGAGCGCGACTCGATCGATCCTGGCAATGGTAAGCAAGATTTAGCCCAAAAGCTAGTGCGGATGGTGGCTCCCGAAAATCTCCAAGACGATCCTTTACGCATCCTACGCGCATATCGCCAAGCCGCCCAGCTAGGATTTGAGATTGAGCCTGTCACCCGCGAAGTTCTCATTAAGCTCGCTAGGGGTCTAAAAAATATTGCCGCCGAGCGGGTTAGAACTGAACTTGCTTATCTGCTATCTGCTCCTGATCGCAGTAAATGGATGCAACACGCTGTTGATGATGGAATTTTACGTGACTGGTTGCCAAGCCAGCATTTGCAGTTATCACGGTTAGGTCAAATGGATGCGTCGATCGATCTGCTCGTGAGTAAATGGAACGAATTAGCAGCTTATTTTGCCAAAGAGATATCTAGCGATCGATCGGTTGGGATGACTACTAAACTTGCGGCGATGGTTAGTTCTGCTACGGCATTGGAGTCTTTGGGATTTAGTCGGGCGGAGCAACGCTTTTGTGTGGAACTGCTGCGACATTTGCCTAAATTTCTCACTTTTCTAGTCGATCGACCCGATCGTATCCAACAATATCAACTTTTTCAATCCACTCTGACATCTTTTCCCGCGCTTGTGGCTCTGGCATTAGCAAGTGGAGCCGATCTCGATGCTGTCACACCTTGGCTGGCAGCTTGGCTCGACCCTCACGATTCGATCGCGCATCCACCCACATTAATCACAGGCGATGACCTCAAAACCGAACTAAATTTACCACCCAGCCCCCGCATTGGCGAATTACTTCATGATGTCAGACTTGCTCAAATTGATGGTGTTGTCTATGACCGTGAGAGTTCGATCGACTACGCTAAAAGCAAGCTCTAAAGTTACGGAGCATTTTCTTCAATTTGGGAAATTGTTTGCGATCGCAGATTTTCTGATTTAGAACTAAGTCTAACTCTGGATATTGCAAAATCAGGATACTGTACTACTGTTTGACGATAGTAATGAGGTACAATATTATTTAATTGTGATTGTAAATTTCAAGTCTGACGAAACAAAGCTTATCTTTGAGGGCTTTACATCTCGCTACTACCCGCCCGATATTCCAAGGATAGCTCTACGCAAACTTCTCCTTCTCAACGCTGCGATATCTATTAATGATTTGCGTGTTCCACCTGGAAATCGATTAGAGAAATTAGTTGGCGATCGCAAAGGGCAATATAGTATTCGGATCAATAATCAGTGGCGAATTTGCTTTATCTGGACAGGTGAAAATAATGCGGATCAAGTTGAAATTGTAGATTATCACTAAGAAAAACTGTTATGAACAACAACTATCTACCAAATATTCATCCAGGCGAGATTCTGCGCTTAGAATTCCTCGAACCGCTAAACATCACTCCCTATCGGTTAAGTAAGGAT
>JARCMB010000472.1 GCA_030248825.1 Pseudanabaenaceae cyanobacterium MP8IB2.15
CCCAATTGATTAAATGCTTTTTCCATCGGATCGAATGGATCTCTTTGACTGGCAAGAATGCAAAACTCAACTAGCTCATGCACGGCTTCGGGTAATGGATCTTGTGGATGCGTTGCTAAATCATAGGGTTGCCCACTTTCTGTTTGGTAAGGAAATAGGTGCTGCACTGCCATTTGATTCAGCGTTAGCGTCCCAGTTTTATCGACACAGAGTACAGTCGCAGAACCCAAAGTTTCCACGGCGGAAGATCGACGAGCTAAGACATGGTGCTGAGAAATCCGCCAAGCTCCTAAAGCTAAGAAGATAGTCACAACCACGGGAAATTCATTGGGTAAAATTGCCATCGCCAAGGTAATTCCGGCAAGGACTCCCTTTAGCCAATCTCCTCTGGTCAACCCATAGACGATCACGATCGCCACACATAAAGATAAAGCGATACCAAACAAACGGCTTACTAATTGATTCATTTCCATTTGTAATGGCGTGATCTCAGACTTCACTTTTTGCAAAGCGTTACCAATCTTCCCCATCTCTGTTTGAGAACCGATCGACTGAACTCGAACAATTCCTTGCCCCTGCACTACTAATGTTCCAGAATAGACAAACGGCAACTCATCACCACCAGGAGGCGACATCTTCACCTCGTCTTCGGAGGCAACTTTTCGTACAGGGAGAGATTCACCAGTTAGTAATGATTCATCGGTTGAGAGATTTGAACAGGACAGAACAATGGCATCCGCAGGAACTCGATCGCCTTCTGCCAGCACTAAAACATCACCCCTAACCACCTCTCGTCCTGCAATTCGGTGGCGCTGTCCATCTCGGATTACTAAAGCCCTCGGACTGGAAAGATCGCGTAAGGCTTCTAGGGCATGTTCGGTTTTACCTTCTTGGTAGAGACTAATCCCTGTGATAAAAAAGACAAAACCTAATAAAATCAATGCTTCCTGAAGGTCGCCTAAAATCCAATAGATGATACCGCCGCCGCCCAGCAATAGGAAGATCGGATCTTTAATCGTTTCCCAAGCGATCGACAAAATGTTTCGAGATTGAGACTTAGCTAGTTCGTTATAGCCTTCTTGTTTGAGGCGTTCGATCGCTTCCTCTTCAGTTAATCCTTGGAATAATTCAGGGGGGTGTTCTTTTTGTCTGCGATTGAATTTATTGGTTGATTTCTCATTTAACCCTCTAATTTTCTAGCAGTTGCAAATACTACGATCGTATTTTAATACTCTCATTTTTAAAAAGAATCTCTTTTACGTTTTGTATCGTATTCAATCAACTCACACATGAAATAGAACAACCACTTGTCATAGTAATTGTGAACAGAGCCTACTTAGTAAATATGCAACTGTTCCGTCTTACTAGCCTTTCATGAGGAATCAAAATAATGAACAAAATCGACCTGAGTAAGTCTGTACCGCGTGCAGATTGGGGTAAATTCTTCGATCGATTCTCTACAGATCATCGCGGCAACCTGATCTCGATCGAAATGATCGAGATGTGCTTGGTGATGAAGAACTAATTAAGAATTCACCTTTGCTAGCGATGATTTACGATCGACCTGGTAAAGGTGATAATTTGGCGATCGAAATCGGAAAAGATGAAATGACCTATGGGCATTCGATCGATTCACCTACTGAAGTTTTAACTGGAGAGAACTCAAATGGTGAGATTATCGCGATTTGGATTGCTGAGGCTTCTGGCAGAAAAACTTCGATCGAAATGCCAGCTAATGCGATCGCTTAGATTCTAGTGATGAAAGAGAGAAATCATGGGGATAAAATGGATAGCGATCTCTACACCATTTGACCGACCATTTCTCATATTTTCAGGATTGGAGATATGGTTTCTCGCCTTTCCCACTTCTACAATTCTGGTTGGCATCTTCTTTAAAAAAGCTCAAAACAGAAAGATCGTATGAAGGCATTACAACTACTCAGCATCGGATTAGCAGTCGGCTTGGCGGGATGCAATCTTATTATTAATTCCTCCAATGTTAGAGGAAGTGGCACTGCTAAGACTGAGAAAAGATCGCTTGCTTCCTTCGATTCCCTAGATGTAGAATTTGTCGGTTCGATCGAAGTGCGTTCTCAAGGGCAGGAGAGCCTCGAAATCAGTGGTGACGATAATATCATCCCATTAATTACTACTGAAGTTAAAAACGGCACTTTGTACATCCGACCCAGCAAAGGATACAGCCCCCAGCAAAAACTCCAGATCGCTGTATCCACTCCCAATGTTAAAAGGTTCGTCTTCGATGGGGTAGGTGAGGCAAATCTATCAAACGTCAAGAATGAGCGAGTGGAACTCGTGCTGCGCGGAGTTGGCAGTATTAGTGCATCAGGCAAAACAAAAGAAGTGGATATTAAAGTGGACGGTGTTGGAAGTTTGGACGCGAAGAATTTACGCGCTATCAACGCGAAGGTGAATTCATCAGGTGTCGGAAGTGTTGAGGTATATGCGACGGGACAACTAGATGCAACCACATCTGGAGTAGGGGAAATCGACTACTATGGAAGCCCAAAAACGGTTAACAAGAAGGCTGAGGGGATCGGAAAAATAAACGAGAGATAAGGAACAAATTTAATGCTGCGCTCGATCGACTTCATCAGATTCTTACATACTGCGGTCTTTGTATTCTTCAATATAATTATGGCAGTTCTCTTGTATGAAGTTATTGCTGACAGAATCTCGATTCTCACATGGATCTCTGTCGCTTTATTCTCGATCGAAGTCATCGTTCTCATCG
>JARCMB010000473.1 GCA_030248825.1 Pseudanabaenaceae cyanobacterium MP8IB2.15
ATCCGATCGAGACCGCAGTTCGATTACAAAATCTGGCGCGATCGACGGGAATTTTTGTCGTTGTTCAGCAGAGAGCGATCTCCACCTCGATAATTCGATCCAAGCAGCATCTGGAGATCGATCGCCACCACCTAGAAGCTTGAATAGTGTAGATGAACTAAACACTTTGCCCCGTTGTGTTTGACGATTCCAGTTACCAAGGTCGATTCCTAACTCCATTTCATAGCTTCCACTATCTCCTCCGACTGGTGACATAACAATTAAAGCTCCTTGAGCATTGCGTTCGAGTGGGATGTCGGGATTGTTGATGCAGAGTTGATAAAATTGCCGATCGGTGAGTTGTACTTGGCTGAGGTCAAATACCAGTGGTAGTGTGAGGGAGGTCATTAGTGTATCTCCTACATTGAGGCATGATTAGGATATTGTGACACGCTGCTCTCAATCTTTACAGTATTCCTGCAAACTCATATAGTCGTCGATCGATCGCGAGAATCTTTTTTGTCGTAGTTGCGATCGATTTAACCCACAAAAAAATGGTGACACCCAAAAACTTTCGGGATAATCACCTTTAATGAACGGTTACTGAAAGTAGCTTTCAGGTCTTTCCACAATATCCGAAAGAAATCAGGCTCAGACCAGAAGTTGGGAGTGAATCAGCTCATATCCTGCGGCTTTAATCTTCTCATTACTGACTTGTAGGCTTTTGCGCCGATTACTCAATTTGGAAGAGTCCCAATTCACAGGTGGCAAGTTGTACCGATCGCAAACAAGCTTAACTTGTTCTTTGACTGTCATCTGACTATCGTCAACTAAGTTGTAAATCCCCTCAAGTTCATTGCACCGAATGAAGTCGATCGCGCCGATGATGTCATCACGATGAACCCAATTGATAAAGCGATCGCCCTTGCCTGGTATCGTCATGCCAGCTAAATCGCCAAACATATTTACCAACTCTCGATCGGGACCATAAATCCCCCCCAGTCTTAAAATACAGACTTTCTGATGCTCGTTAGCTGCTTGTAAGATGATATTTTCGGACTCATAAATTACCTGACTTTTGTGCTCCAAGGGGCTGGCTGATGAGGTCTCATCAACCCAACTTCCCTGTCGATCGCCATAGATAGAACAGCTACTTAAATAGACGATTTGCGTCAAATTAGGCGTTTGCTTCAAGCCCTTGGCTAAATTTTTGGCAGTGGTAAGGTAAGTCGCTTCATAATCTACTTCACTGGCTTCCTGAGAGCCACTGGGTGCAGCACTTACGACCAAAGTGTTTTGACCTTGGAGTAGATCCTGTACAGCCGTGACATTATCTCCTCTCATCAAGACTACTTTGGAGAGGGTGGTCGAAAGGGAAGCGATCCGTTCCCTACTTGTAGTCGTGCCAGTAACACAGTGCCCCCGATCTTCCCAGTACTCAGCCAATGCGCTCCCCACGTAGCCGCAACCAAGAATAGCAATATTCTCGAAGATCGGACGGCGCTGAGCCTGCTGTCCCATTAGCTGCCGAAGATGATCCATGTTTAGCTCAGGGCTATTTTGGTCTGTGGTGTTGTACATTTTTCAAAAGCTCTAATGTTAACTTTTACAAAGATTTGTTAACAGTTTAGTGATTCTCAATAGTTAAGCACAGGGCGGATAACCGTCTGTTCGGCAAAGTCCCGCTATAGTAATCCTACGTGGGTCGCAAAATCTGGAGACACTTTTATTCCACAGAACCCTCTAACAGCAAGACTTTTAGGCTCATGAGACTTTGCAAATGATTTAAGACTGCTATGTGTGGGCAACCATGGCTCCTCGGTTTACACGAGATATGTGGCATAAACGCCTCAGAAATCAGAGTATTCCTGCAAACTCATATAGTCGTCGGACGATCGCGAGAATTTTTTTGTCGTAGTTGCGATCGATCGTCCAGCGTCTAGTCAGTTGTCCTACCAATGAAGCTAAACCTCGATCGATCGAATTAAAGTCAGGATCGACAACTGGCTGAATCAAAGGTGCAGTGCTGGCGTGGTCTTTAAGATGTTGAATCTGCGCTCTTATACCTGTTCTTCGATCGACAAAACTCACGCCTGTTGGATAATCCTTCGATGTAATCCCACCAAAATTATTTTGCTCTAACTTGACATCGCCACCAAACTGCAAAAAACCTGTCTCAACGCACATTTGGCAGAAAGCAATATCATGATTTACGGATTCGATCGCTGCCTCTTCACGATAAATGCGTGGCAGATCGGCAAATTGTTGTAAAGCCTCTGGGTTATTCTGTTTGAGGAATTGTGTTAATTGTATTTCCGTCGTAAGACCGTAGCTCATAATTAGATCGATCGGACCAACACAGACCTTAAATACCGTCCTGATGATCACAGTACGGGTCTTGGCATCCCAAGTAATTGAGATATCTAGATCGCGTAATCCGATCGATTGAATGTAAATAATGTCTTGATAGAGAATGCGACGAATTTGCTTCGTGAGGTTGATATTGACTCCCAAAAAGATGAGTAAATCTTCTGGGATATAAGCATTTCCCGATGCGACAATTCCCTTCTGGGCGTAATCTTGACCATTGAGGCGAATGTCGATCGAGGGATAAGGCTTCTTTAGTCGGGCAGGCTTAAGCGCGGCATTTGTGAGTGGGCGGGTTAATGGAGGTGTTATTACATTAGATCTTGAGATCCGATCTTGCTTGGGAACAGGTGAGACAGATGGAATCGATGATCCCAAATCGACTTCGCTCACTGCTTTTAGCCACATTTCCAAGCCATCTGCTAGCCCTTGGGCATATTCCCGCCGCCGCGTCTGTAAAAGTCTACGGTCTTGAGGATTGCTTAAATAGCCCAACTCGATCGACAGGGATGGGGGTGTGACATCACGGCAAAACGCCAAACGTCCCAGGGCCGCTTCAGTATCTGGTC
>JARCMB010000097.1 GCA_030248825.1 Pseudanabaenaceae cyanobacterium MP8IB2.15
AAATTAAGCGTATTTTCATGGCTGCCACGAATTTTAGCTACAGGGCCTTCGATGCTGTATGCATTGATTTGGTTAATTAAGGCTTCGACTACTTCTTCTAAGGTGGAGATCGCTTTGAGATCGCTCACATAGCCACGAATTGCGATCGAGGCATCAGTCGCACTATAAAAGTCAGTTTGTTCGGAAATCATTTCTAATAAGTCAGCTCTGAGTTCGCGTCGCCACTGCAACCTTTGTTCGGCTTCTCTTTCATCCAACAGTCGTTCTTCTTGCAAGATCATATGTCGATCGGCTTGCTGAGCTGCCAGCATAGGAGCCTCTGCTAGTTCCTTGTTAATATCTGAAGCCTTTTGCTTGAGCTTTTGAGCGGTAGGACTATCGTCAAAACCCTCAGTTTGCAGCTCTTTCAGGGTATGTTCGACTTTTTCTAGTAGTGGCTTGAGTCGAAGCTCAATCTTTTCCAAGTTTTCTTGAATTTGGAGGTCACGCTGTTGTTGAATCCGTTTTTGCTCTATTTCGGCTTTCGCTGCTAATAGTAAGTCGCCTACGGAAGCTTCTAATTCATCTATCTCTGAAATATCCATACTTTAAAATCACCAAATTTATATTTTTCTTAACCCTACCAGATTATTAGAGTCTAGATTCGTAAGACAAGACTCACTAAGTGTTGTCTATGCGTTTCCGAGCTACCAGAATAGAGAAGTGAGTATATTAGCTGACAAAACTTGTGAAAACTTTATATAATGCCTTAAGTATTATTAACTGATGTTACGCGAATAAGCCCTACTTCATTTTGCTTCATGCAGAATGAAGTAGGGAGGCAAAGCCTCTGGTTGCCTATGCGATTTTAAAATTCGATCGACAGTAGCTAACCCCAGCAACTAAAAAAGTAAGCAAACTAGTTCAAAAGCAAAAACTCGTCTTTGATAGGGAGATTGAAAATGTCTACAGAAACTATAGAACGCACTTCAACTATTCGTAAAATAGCTCCTCGTTACCGTGTGCTGCTGCATAACGATGACTACAACCCAATGGAATATGTAGTCCAAACCTTAATCAAAGTAGTAGGCGGCTTAACAGAACCTCAAGCAGTTGACATTATGATGGCGGCTCACATTGATGGCTGTGCTTTGGTGATTACCTGCGTGCAAGAACATGCTGAACATTACTGCGAGGGTCTACAAAGCCAAGGTTTAAGCAGCACGATCGAACCTGAAGATTAGTGCAATTCATCGCCAAAACTCGATTATTTGCTAAGTCGATCGCCAAATCGATCGCCCAGAAACCCGCTCCAGTTCGGCTGGGGCTGTTTTTATTGGTTTTGCTGCTGTTGTGGCTACCTGTGGCTCTCCCAGTTTATTTACTGGTGGGAAATCAGGCTGGCGCAGCACTGGGCATTTTGCTTTACTGCGGGTTTGTTGCCTTGATCTGGTTTTGGGGACGCTATGTTGCCCAACAGCCTCAACCCTATTCTTACTATGGCTTAACATTTAGTCGATCGAATCTCCAAGAATGTCTGGCAGGGCTGGCGATTGGGCTAGCGAGCCTCGCAAGTTTGATGCTGTTGCAAACCAGTTTCGGTTGGCTGAGTTGGCAGTCGGGCGTAGATTGGCAAGGTGCTGTGATCCCAGGGATGCTCACAGGCGTAGGTGTGGGGTTTGCCGAAGAATTATTATTTCGGGGCTGGCTCCTGACCGAGTTGGAACAAGATTACGGCAAGTCTCGATCGCTCCTGATCGATAGCAGCTTCTTTGCTCTGACGCATTTCATCAAAACCGAGCCGATTATGGTGTTAATTAGCCGATTACCGCAATTTCCAGGGCTGATGTTGCTCGGTCTCGATCTAGTCTGGGCACGTCGATCGAGGCAAAATCGTCTAGGCTTATCGATCGGTTTACATGGCGGGCTGGTCTGGGGGTACTACGTGGTGAATACGACCCACTGGTTAAAGCCAAGTCAATCTGTCCCAGAATGGATTACAGGCATTGGTGGTAATCCTCTCGCTGGCTTCATGGGATTGTTATTTTTAAGTTCGATCGCGATTGGATTAAGAACCTTTAGCCAACCCAAACTTCGTTAGGAAACCTTAGAAGATTTCCTTTAAAGCATCTACCCAGCCCCCTGCCACCAATTTTGGGGGTTCTGAAAATCAAAGTCCCCAGAATTGGGGATTTAGGGGCTTCGGAATAGGTAATTTTTTTTAGCAGAAACCGCCCTATTCATCGAAATCAAAACTTGGCTCAGATTTTAGTGTGCCTAAACCCAATTCTTTCGCTTGAATCAGCTTGATCTCGTAATAGCCCAGAATATGCTGTGGCTCAGGACGACCGCGTGACGCACCTGTAACCCCCATGGCAATAAATACACCACAAACTCCTTTGGTATTTTTACACCCTTGCTTCCACTTTTTGCGAGATCGTTCTAGCCCTGGATCTTCTTTGTAAAATTCCCCAAACAGGTGAAGTTCATCATCTCCCATCACCATTAAACCTAATTCGCAGGTTTCACCCAAAAAAGACTCAGCAGGATTGAAACAGATACCCTGAATGCCACCGAAATCCTCAATTTGCTTGATCAGTTCTAAAGCTTTATTGCGCGAAGTCTGAATCAATAGTCCTGACATCGCTTCACCCGACTCGGGGAAAGGCTCGGCTGACAGTTGGCAAAACCGCACAGTTTGACGCAGGCTGGCAATCGCATCCCAAGGTAGCCCTGTAAGCTTAAACAGGGCATTTTCTGGCCAAATATCTTCGTGGATCAAAGACTCAGATTCATCATCATATTCGCCTTCTTCTGTGAGTTGTTCTAATTCATTCGACAGATCTGGCAAAGTCTTGACATTAACCGTATAGATCGAGTCTGGGTTACCACTGCTCGGTAGTTCGATCTGGTAATTTCCTTGAACTGTGTCGAACTTGCCAGATTTAATCTTGTTACCAAACTGTGCCCAGAATAAGTTAAAACTTTCGATCGCTAAGCTGAGCGTGATCGCTTCTTCTTCATAGAGAAAAGGTCTACCACCTTCGAGTGGGTGCAACATGCCAAAAATTGGGTAAACACCTTCGCGATTTGTCGGCCAACTATAGGAACGCATGGCGTGCAGTTCACTCTCAGACAAGCCTTCTGCCGACTCAAACAAAGTGAATAGGCAATCTTGGTGCAGAAATGTTTCTTCCAAACCATCCTCAGATTCATCCTGGGCAACACGTTGGCGAAATTGCACCAGAGATTCGCGGGAACGGTAGAAAATTACACCCTGCTCTAACCCCGATCTCCCCATCACAACGGCGTAGAGAGTATCTCGATCGTTTTGATTTTGATTTAGCTCGATCGAAACGACCTGATAATCCCACATATGCTCCCAAGGAGCATTGCGCCAGAGCAGATCGGCTTGGAGGTAGAGGGTAGGAGCCTGAGCCGCAGGAACAGTGGGAGGATTGGTATTGGCATGTTCGACGATGTTGGCAAAAATCTCATCGATCAAGGGCAATTTTTCAACATGTTCGACCGAAATATCCAAGTCCTGCAATACGCCGCGCATGTAAAACTGCAACTCGCGATCTCGTACCAAAATTTTTCGAGGACGACCAGGCTGAGCTGGGCTTTGAGGACGCTCGATCGCTTGCAAAAAAGCTCTCACCAATGCTTCTTGCCCTGCACCTGGCTCAACTACATCCATGGCCCGTACCATCCCCATCGAGCCATCTACCCAGAGAATGCACTGAGGTTGGTCGCTATTGTCATTGAGATCGATCGGGACAAGGTTCGACCCCGCCTCATACTCGCGTGACTTCGGCAACGAACGGCGATCGCCCTCCCAAACTGTGGGAGATTGTTCCAGTTTTTTGAGTCGGCGTAGAGTGGAACCGTTAAGCTTGGTCATCAAAGTCTCCATACAGACTGCAAATCAGTCCAAATTCTATTATCAGGATCTTAGCAAGAAAGATCGCAGCTTGTGGGGGATTCAAGGCTGCCATGGTCATACATTACAGACAGCTACATTGAGATTTTGAGTATAGCAGTATGCGCGATCGATTCGCGGAGAGGCTAGCATAGGGAGGAATAATATCTCAACTACTCAGACCTATGGACGAACTCAGACCGATCTTTCAAGAACTGATCTCCCAACCAGTCGCATTTCTGGGCGGTTTGATGTCAGGTTTTCTGCGCCTCGATCTCCAAGAAGACCCACTCAAAACCTGGCTAGAAAAGCAAGGCATCTCCACAAATTCATCTACTAATACTTCAAACAACAGTAACCAAAATGGTAAAAGTAGTGGGCCGCAGTCGATTTCGATCGATTAGCACCCAACTAGAAGACAAGGTGAGCTATAATACAATTCAATTGGGGCCGTAACGGTTTCGACGTGTTAGTGGAAATTATCCCGTGATGCAGGTCGAGAGTGAGCCACCTCTCGTAAATCAATGACTCAAACAAGTACATGCGAACAACATAGTACCCTTTGCTCGTAAAGCAGCTCCTGTAGCCGCCTAAGAACCCTTTCGGTTTCGAGATCTAATGTATGACTCCGTTAAATGCATTAGATAACCAACAACGGATGCTGCGATCGACTTTCTCTAGTGGGTCGATCGCTCAAGAATTCACCTGAGCATCCCACTGTCTGGGATAATTGACAGTTCCCTCCACGAGGATCAGAGTGGATAAACCTGTGAATGAATGGGGCGTTATGAGCTAGTGCGGACGAGGGTTCGACTCCCTTCGGCTCCATATTTAGCTTAATTTAATTTAACTCTCTCGATCGACCTTTTGGCTTGAGAGTGGTTGCAGATTTACTTTAAAATCTTAAGGTCAGAGGTTTACGAATCTGACCTATTTTTTGTGGTGTGGTAATAGCGGTAATAATTGTGTAAATGCACATAGCTTGGTTAGGGAAAAGATCGCCTTTTTGCGGCAATGTTACTTACGGTCGCGAGATTACGAATGCCCTGTTAGATCGGGGTCACAAGGTCAGTTTTCTACATTTTGCCAGTGAGACTGAAGAAGAAGATCTAACCCAAGATCTTCATGCAGTTTCGCTACCGTTTCTCTATAAGTCAACGATCTATACTGTGCCTTCCTTTAGTGCCAGCAAGATTCTGGTCGATTCACTGCGTAATCTTAAGCCCGATCTTGTCCATGCTTCTCTGGCATTATCCCCCTTAGATTTTTTGTTGCCTGAAATTTGTGCCGACTTGAATCTACCTCTAGTCGCCACTTTTCATCTACCATTCGATGTCAAGCATCGCAATATTACTTCGAGTACACAGCAACTGACTTACCAGATTTATGCTCCTGCCTTGGCGGATTACGATCGCGTGATTATTTTTTCGCAAATTCAGCGCGAGATTTTGCGTAAATTGGGTGTAGCAGACAGTCGGATCGCTGTGATTCCAAATGGGGTCGATCCTGAGCGATTTTCGCCTGGCTATTCCCGCATCAAAGCCGAACTGAATGCCGATCGATTGTTTGTTTATCAGGGTCGATTGGCTCCCGAAAAAAACGTTGAAGCTTTGCTCAGAGCTTGGCGTAAGTTAAAAATGCCTGATGGCTGTAAGTTGGCAATCGTGGGTGATGGGCCGATGGCATCTAATCTCAAATCTCATTATGGACTCGATCGTGGCATTGTTTGGCTGGGATTTATTGCTGATGAGAAACGACGCATTGAGATCTTACGCGGTGCGGATGTGTTTATTTTGCCTTCGTTGGTAGAAGGTTTATCGTTGTCACTTTTGGAGGCAATGTCTTGCGGTGTAGCCTGTCTGGGAACTGATGTCGGAGCCGATGGTGAAGTGCTAGCAGATGGAGCAGGTATTGTCTTAGATGCTCGCAAAGTGACTTCGCAGCTCTGTACGCTGTTGCCACTATTCGCTACCCATCCCGAATTGTCGGAACTGCTGGGGCGAAAAGCCAGGCAGAGGGTGTTGGATATATATACGCTCAGTTCTAATATCAATTGCCTAGAAGAACTCTACCGAGAAGTTATGCGCCACCAAAGAGTTGGATCGCAGTTATATTGATCTGGGCAGAAATTATATTACCGATGCTGCTGCCAAGAGTCTCTGTTCAACTAAGTCGGAAAACTCTACGACCACAAAATGGTTGGCAGGGTATAAATAATCCTCGCCAGAATCATCAACTACGCGCAGATAATCATCAATTGCAGATGAAGAGTCTTGCAGCACTCGGTACAGTTTCCACACTTGCAAATCATCACAGTTTTTATTGGTTATACAAACAGCAAATTTAGAATGATTCATAGGTGATTAATCCAAAAATCGCTTGATTTTTATTTTACGTTTACTATTTTCGTTGACTAGCCGCACTAATCCAATACCCTTGAGTTTTCGCCATCGACGACCTCCATAGCTAGATTTTAGCGAGTCAACTTCCCTAATTGAGAGATTAACCGCTATGGTCTCAATCTCAGATAGTTCACCAATCAGTTCAAAGTCCATTTAGATGTAGATTCATATACAAATTCACGAGAGAATACTTGCAAGTAGGGCTTTTTGGGCATGGAGACGATTTTCGGCTTGATCCCAAACACGAGACTGTTTGCCATCAATCACATCGGCAGTAATTTCTTCGCCACGATGGGCGGGAAGGCAGTGCAGCACGATCGAATCTCGATCTGCCAAAGCCATCAGTTCGGCATTGAGTTGATAGGGCTGAAATATCGGTAAACGTTGCGATTCTTCGGCTTCTTGCCCCATACTCGTCCAGACATCAGCATAGAGTACATGAGCCGATTGCGCTGCGAGTTTTGGATCGTTAGTTACGATCACTTCAGAGTTTTTCGCTAAACTTCTAGCTTGAGCGACAACGGCGGGATCGGGGGCAAAGCCTTTTGGAGTCGCTACTCTGACATTCATTCCCACCAGAGCACAGCCAAGTAAAAGGGAATGAGCAACATTATTGCCGTCACCTACATAAGTCAGGGTTAAGCCTTGAAGTTTGCCAAAATTTTCTTCGACGGTCTGAAGATCCGCCAGAGCCTGACATGGATGCTCTAAATCGCTGAGCGCGTTGATTACAGGGATTTTGCAATATTTGGCGAAGGTTTCGAGTTCGGCTTGGGCAAATGTCCGAATTGCTAAAACATCAACGTATCGGTCGAGCACTCTTGCTGTGTCTTCGATCGGTTCACCTCGGCTGACCTGAGTCACGCTGGGGTCGAGGTCGATCACATGACCACCCAACTGGTGGATCGCCACCGAAAAACTAACTCTGGTACGAGTAGAAGCTTTACGAAACAGCAATCCCAAAGTTTTACGCTGAAAATCGGGCTGAATTTCGCCAGATTTCAATTGTTTCGCTAAATTCAAGAGAGCTAAAATCTCCGCCCCACTCAGGTCGGCTAAGCTCAGCAAATCTCGTCCTGTTAGATTCCCCATGAATTAAGTTCGCTCCTCAAATAATCTGTTCAGAAGGCCTGTCAAATATTAACGCCCGACAGTCGAGCTAGCCAAAATTCCCAGCTCCGCAAAAGTTGCGATCGACCGTTTAACCACGATTTTTTGGGGGCTTTAACAGGCTCGATCGGCTGTACCAAGACCGTAAACATGCCCAGACGATTACCGACTAAAGTATCAGTGAATAATCGATCGCCAACCATTGCCACCTGTTCGGGTAACAACTGCATCGCCACTAAAGCCTCGCGCACGACGCGGCGAGATGGCTTGGCAGCACGACTGCGATACGACTCTAATCCTAGGGCTTCGGCAACACGTTGAATGCGGCGGGTATTAGGATTATTGCTAATCAACCAAATCTGATAATGTTGCTGCATCAGAGCGATCCACTGCTGTACCTCTGGGGATGCTTCAATTTCGTGATTTCCGACTAGGGTATCATCGACATCCAGAATCAACCCACGTAGACCAAACTTTGCCATGACTTCAGGCGTGAGTGACCAGATTGGTTCGGATAAGATTAAGTTCGGTTTAATAAGATGCCAGGAACGCATTATTGAATGCTTAGCCTAAATT
>JARCMB010000098.1 GCA_030248825.1 Pseudanabaenaceae cyanobacterium MP8IB2.15
AAAAAAACACCTCAAGCTTTTAACTTAAGGTGCTAAAACGATTTTCAAATCTACTGTTGCTTAATTTCTGCTAGCGTTCGATCGAGATTAACCTGAATGCAAAGAATTTTTTGGGAATAAATATTTTGCATACATCCAGACTTACCAGGTTGATTTGAGACTGCGACCCAGTTAGGATTTGGATCGACCACAGATGAATTATCAATCTTCGTGGTTTGGTTAGTGACTGGTTGAGGAAGAGTTTTTAAGATCTCAGCTTGGTATTGAGGCGTAAATAGTATTGACATGCCAACTATACCGAAACAGATTACTGCAATGTTGACTGTAATGTTGATGATTCGATCGAAGATTCTATTCATTGCCTTATACCTGCTTTAAGCTCTAGTGGAAGCTTAGCTCAGACTTTACACCAGTTTCAATAAGCTAAAAAGCCTGATAAGTTATGCTAAAAAAGCTAAATTTTTATAACGAGAAATTAAGGTTCTGAAGCTCAGGCGATAGGGAGGTTTCACATGTCGGATGATCGTGTGCCAAGTTTGACTGAAGCGATCGAACTATTTAATCGCCAAGAATTCTATGCCTGTCATGATGCCTTAGAGGCAATTTGGAATGATTCGATCGAACCTGAGAAGAATTTTTATCAGGGGATTTTACAGATTGGCGTGGGGTTGTATCACTTAGGTAATCGTAATTGGCGTGGAGCCGCAATTCTTTTGGGCGAAGGAATTGGTAGGCTGCGCTTTTACCAACCCACACACGAAAATATCGATGTCGCCAAATTAATTGGGGAGAGTGCGGTGATCCTTCAGAAAGTACAGCAGTCAGGGGCAGAGGGGATTGCCGATTTAGCGACTGAGTTAACGAGAGATGGCTCAAAACTACCAAAAATTAGCCTAAATTCTCAATTAGAACAACTGGAAGCCTAAATCCGCGATTGCGCCTGTTAAGCTAGGGGAGTTAGATCTATGTCTCCACAAATATGACTGCAACCCTGATCCCACAAACTATTAGCCTGACAAAGCCGACCGTAAAGCGGTTAGCCAATGGAGTCACGATCATTGCAGAACAGATTCCGATCGATGCTGTGAGTCTAGATATTTGGGTGAATGTGGGTTCGGTGGTCGAGAGTGACGAGATCAACGGCATGGCACATTTCCTCGAACACATGATGTTTAAGGGGACAGATCGACAAAGCGTGGGTGAATTTGAGCGGTCGATCGAATCTCATGGCGGTAACACTAACGCTGGTACGGGACAGGACTATACGCATTACTACATCACGGTTGCGCCCGATGATTTTGCCAAACTCGCGCCATTGCAGATTGATGTCGTGCTCAATGCCAGTATTCCCGATGCTGAGTTTCAGCGTGAACGGTTGGTGGTGTTAGAAGAAATCAGTCGGAGTGCCGATAACCCCAGCCAGAGAATTTATCGCCATACGATGGAGTTGGTCTACAACAAGTTGCCCTATCGCCGTCCAGTTTTGGGGCCGATCGAGGTGATCTCGCAACTGACTTCGGATCAAATGCGTTCTTTTCATCGCAGTTGGTATGTACCCCAAAATATGACTGTGGCGGTGGTGGGGAATTTACCTGTGGCGGAAATGATTGAAGTTGTGGAAAATGCTTTCGATCGCCAACTTGAGATCAATTCACCCAATCCCCGTAAATCTTGGCAACCAGAACCAGCATTTGATTCGATCGTCCGTCAAGAAATCACCGATCCGAGTTTGCAACAAGCCCGTCTGGTGATGAACTGGCGCGTCCCTGGTTTGACATCGATCGATCAGACCTATCCACTCAATATTCTGTCCAGCATTCTCAGTGGTGGGCGCACTTCTCGACTGGTCAAAGATCTGCGCGAAGAAAAAGCATTAGTCGATCGAATTTCTGCGAGTAATTCTACGAATATGTGGCAGGGTTCATTCCAAATTTTTGTTCAATTGCCTGAAGCGAATATTCCTGTAGTTGAGGCATTAATTCGTGAGCATCTCATCCGTCTGCAAACCGAGCCAGTTACCCAAGTGGAATTAGAAAAGATTCGCACTCAGGTCACAAATCGGTTTATCTTTGGTAGTGAATCACCGAAAGAGAGAGCGGAAATTTACGGCTACTACGATCGCGTCGTTGGCGATCTGGACATCGCTCTGACCTATCCAAATCTGATCGAATCAATTACGGCGGCAGATCTGCAAGCGGCGGCGATTAGTTATCTCAATCCAGATGCTTACGCTGTCCTGACAATCAAACCATGAGCTAGCCCCTGCCCCAATTATGGGGGTTCTGAAATCTAAATCCCCACTTCTGGGGATTTAGGGGCTAAATCCTGATAATCGATCGAGATCATCAGAGTGCCATGTTCAAGGCTAAAATAGTTTGACTTCTTGAATTCAGCATTTCCATGAGTATCGACAACCTGCCAAAGCAATATAGCCCGTTTGAAACCGAAGCCAAGTGGCAAAAATATTGGGAAGAGCAAGGGATATTTAAAGCTGAATCAAAGAGCGACAAGCCACCCTATTGCATCATGATCCCGCCGCCGAATGTCACAGGCAGCCTGCATATGGGGCACGCTTTCGAGCAAGCGATCATCGATGTGTTGGTGCGTTATCACCGTATGAAAGGATTTAACACGCTGTGGTTGCCAGGAACCGACCATGCCAGTATTGCCGTACAATCGATCCTCGAAAAACAACTAAAAGCAGAAGGCAAGAAAAAAGATGATTTGGGTCGATCGAAGTTCCTCGAAAGAGCTTGGCAATGGAAAAGCGAATCGGGCAGTACGATCACCAACCAGCTAAGGCGTTTAGGCGTTTCGGTCGATTGGACGCGCGAACGATTCACGATGGATGATGGCTTGTCTAACGCCGTGATCGAAGCATTTGTACAGTTATACGAAGATGGACTGATCTATCGTGGCGAGTACATGATCAACTGGTGTCCTTCCTCCCAATCTGCCGTGTCTGATTTGGAAGTGGATAACCAAGAAGTTAAGGGACATCTCTGGCATTTTCGTTATCCTATTAGTGATGGCAGTGGATATCTCGTAGTCGCTACAACTCGCCCAGAGACGATGCTAGGCGATACTGCTGTTGCCGTAAATCCCAATGACGATCGATA
>JARCMB010000474.1 GCA_030248825.1 Pseudanabaenaceae cyanobacterium MP8IB2.15
AAATTCAAGAAAGCTTAAGCTCTCCCCTAACCCCTCTTCTTGCAAGGAGAGGGAAACAGGAATTAAGCATAGTTCGATCGATTAATCATTAGTTGTCAGTTCTAAATTTGTAACTGGCAACTAATGTTTTTAGCTAGAGATTTTTGAATTTGCAAAGGAAGGTGGTTGATGCCAGAACTGATGGATGGGCTACTTAGGCTAGCAGACGGGATGTTTAACGGGGTCAGTACTGGTTCGGTGTTGCTGTTATCGGCATTAGGGCTGGCGATTGTGTTTGGATTAATGGGCGTGATCAACATGGCTCACGGTGAGTTGATGATGCTGGGCGCATATACCACCTATGTCGTGCAGAACGGGTTTAAGCTGCTGGGTGAGCAATGGTTTGAGTTTTATATCTTCTTCGCTCTGATTGCGGCTTTTTTGGTTACGGCTGTGGTTGGCTTTGTGCTAGAGCGTGGCGTAATTCGGTTCCTCTACGGACGACCGTTAGAAACTTTACTGGCAACTTGGGGCGTAAGCTTAATTTTGCAACAGTTTGTCCGTAGTGTCAGTTGGGTAATGATTATTGGCATTGCGGTGTTTAGTTTGCTGTTTTTCGGTGGACTTTGGCTGCTGACTCTGCGCTTAGCTCAGACCGAAAATTGGCAAAGAGTCCGAACTTGGTTTTTAGTTGTGATGTTGCCCCTCTCTGCCGCGATCGCTACAACTGTCGGACTAGTGTTAGGGCAAACCTATAAATTAGCTGTAACTAAGCCCTGGTTTGGCGCGCGAAATGTTGATGTCTCTTCACCCAAATGGTTGCGTGGTGGCATTACGATCGGCATCCAACTTCCTTACACACGACTATTTATCATCGTGCTGACGATCGCCTGTGTAGTGGGAATTTACCTGTTCTTGCAGCGATCTCCTTGGGGATTGCGGATTCGAGCTGTAACCCAAAATCGTACTATGAGTGCTTGTTTAGGTATTCCGACCGAGAAAGTCGATGCCCTGACATTTGCATTGGGTTCTGGCTTAGCGGGGATCGCAGGCTGTGCTGTGAGTTTCCTCGGTTCAGTCGGACCAAACACAGGACAGAATTACATTGTCGATACATTTATGGTGGTCGTAGTGGGTGGCGTTGGTAAACTGGTCGGCAGTATTGTGGCAGCACTAGCACTCGGTACGACCAATTATCTGCTTGGTTCTGGCACGCTGGCACTTCTGTTCAAACCGATTCAGCCGTTGTTCGACCTGTTTACCCTCTTTGCCACCACAAGTATGGCAAAAGTATTGTTGTTTGCGCTGATTGTGACTTTCTTACAATTCAAGCCTGGTGGAATGTTCCCGCAAAAGGGTCGCACGGTTGATGCTTAGACCAACAAACAGTAACTATTCATCGATTTTTGGTTTTGAAAGCTAATGATAGAGACTATTCCAGATCTTAAAGATCGTAAAAGTAAATCGCTGTCGATCGAAGCGGGAATCATCACGTCGATCGCCCTGTTGCTGATCTTTGTCGTGCCTGGGATTTTTGAGGCCCTGGGGCAGGGGTTTCGCGTCAGCTTGTTGGGGCGGTTTTTGGCTCTGGCGATCGCGGCGCTTGGGATCGACTTGATCTGGGGCTTTACGGGAATGCTGAGTTTGGGGCATGGTGTATTCTTTGGGCTGGGCGGCTACGCTTTTGCCATGTACATGAAGCTGCAAATCCCTGCGACTGAGACGAGTCAGTTGCCTGAGTTCATGAATCTTTATGATGTGAAGGAATTACCTTTACTCTGGCAGCCGTTTCACTCTTTTCCATTCACGGTCGCTGCGATCGTCTTGATCCCTGCCCTGACGGGAGCTTTGTTGGGCTATCTGGTGTTTCGTAATCGGATTCGGGGCGTGTACTTCTCGATTTTGACTCAGGCAACCACGATTATCTTCTTTAATTTTTTCAATGGTCAGCAAAAGCTGATCAATGGTACGAACGGGCTAACAAATTTTCAAACGATTTTTGGCGCAACAGTTCGATCGCCTGAAACGCAACGAGTATTTTACATTCTCACGATTGTGTTTCTCGTTGCCGCTTATGTTCTTTGCCGTTGGCTCACTAGTGGTCGGTTTGGTAAGTTGCTAGTGGCGATTCGTGATGATGAAAGTCGATTGCGATTCTCAGGCTACAATCCTACGGGATTTAAAGTGCTGGTATTTGCAATTTCTGCAAGTTTAGCGGGAATTGCTGGGGCTTTATTTACGCCTCAAACTGGAATTATCTCGCCTAAGTCGATGGATATTGCCTTTTCGATCGAAATGGTAATCTGGGTTGCTGTAGGCGGTCGAGGTAGTCTAGTGGGAGCAGTATTGGGCACATTACTGGTCAACTTTGCCAAGAGTCTTTTGAGCGAACAGTTTCCTGAAATTTGGCTGTTTTTCCAGGGCGCGTTATTCCTAATTGTGGTGATGGTGCTGCCTGATGGATTAGTGGGCTGGGTTCGATCTCAAGGATGGGAGCAAATCCAAAAACTCTTAGGAAAACGCAAAATCTCTACTTATCCCAGTCTAGAATCAGATCCAGAGGTGCAATATGAGCGAGAGAATATTGGAGATTGAGAACCTGACCGTTAGTTTTGACGGATTTAAGGCTCTGAATAATCTCAATTTCAGTATGGAAAAAGGAGAATTACGCACGATTATTGGGCCGAACGGTGCGGGTAAAACCACTTTTTTAGATATCATCACGGGTAAAGTTAAGCCGACAATTGGTCAGGTGAGGTTCAAAGGACGGAATTTGCGGTCACTCGCCGAACATCAAATCGCCAGACTAGGGATTGGGCGAAAGTTTCAAACCCCCAGAGTCTATCTCAATCTCACCCCAAGAGAGAATCTGGAATTATCTTGCACTAGAAATAAGGGTGTGTTTGCCAATCTATTGGGGCACGCCTCTGTGACTGAAAAACACAAGGTTGAGGAACTGATCCAAACTATTGGACTAGAAGCAAAATCAGAAATCAAGGCTGGTCTGCTTTCTCATGGCGAAAAGCAATGGCTGGAGATTGGGATGTTAGTGGCACAATCGCCCGATCTATTACTAGTAGACGAACCTGTAGCGGGACTGACAGATGAAGAAACCGAACTAACGGGAGAATTACTGATTTCTTTGGCTGAAACTCACTCGGTGATTGTGATCGAACACGATATGGAATTTGTGCGTCAAATTGCCCGTAAAGTCACAGTCCTGCATGAAGGATCGGTACTATGTGAGGGCAGTATCGATGAAGTCCAGAACGATCGGCGTGTCATTGAAGTCTATTTGGGGCAACAGGAAGACAGTCATGAGGAAGCTTGATTTACACTTGAATCGGAAGTATTTGGATGACTAAAGAGCTGCAACCAAGTTTAATTTTTCTTGATGCTGTGGGAACGCTGTTTGGCGTAAAGGGCAGCGTAGGAGCGATCTATGCCCAACTTGCGCTTGATTTTGGCGTGACAGTTAAGGTCGATCGACTAGACCGAGCCTTTTACCAGAGCTTTAAATCAGCACCTCGGATGGCTTTTCCTGACATTGCCCCAG
>JARCMB010000099.1 GCA_030248825.1 Pseudanabaenaceae cyanobacterium MP8IB2.15
AACCGTAGAACATTTGGCAATATTGCAAATCAGCTTAGGAACAGTGCAAAATATAAGTGAAGACGAGAGGGAATTGGCAATGAACTTAACTCCTGTGTATGAAGAGTGGCGACTAAAAACCCTGCAAGAGGGCAGACAAGAAGGGGAATTAATCCTCTTACTCCGTTTGCTATCCAGACGATTTGGGTCGATCGACGATCGACTCAAAATTCAAATTGAGCAGTTGCCTACCGCTTTGCTTGAAGACTTGGGTGAAGCTCTGCTTGATTTTTCGAGTTCTGAGGACTTAGAAAATTGGCTTCGATCGAGATAACGTGACTTTGCGATTCGTCCGCATCTCATCCTTGAATTGGCGAGTTAAACGTTTATGGATTGGGACGTAGTAAGGCATAAGCTGAAGCAAGTATGGGGTTATGATGACTTTCGATCGCCTCAATCTGAAGTGATTGCTAGCATATTAGAACGCCGTGATAGCTTGGTGATTTTGGCAACAGGTGCTGGTAAATCGATTTGTTTTCAACTTCCCGCTCTTTTGCAATCAGGATTAACCTTGGTGATTTCGCCACTACTTGCCCTGATGGAAGATCAAGTCCAAGACTTGCGGCGACGGGGCTTACCTGCGGCGACTTTGCACAGTTCTCTTTCGCTCCAACAAAAGCGCGAAGTCATGCAGCAATTAGGCAAACTAAGGCTGCTATATATCTCGCCTGAGAGCTTATTGAGTAAGCCAGTATGGGAGAGATTATCCGATCGAAGTTTACCGATCTCAGGATTAATGTTAGATGAAGCCCATTGCTTAGTGCAGTGGGGTGAGACATTTCGACCCGCCTATCGTCGTCTAGGTGCAGTACGAGCGGCCCTGATTGCCAATAAACCAGCCGAACATGGCAGAATCTCGATCGCGGCGTTTACTGCTACTGCTGATGTTCAAACCCAAACAGAACTTCAAACTTGCCTGCAATTAGACCACCCCCAAGTGATTCATACCAGTCCCTATCGCGCTAACTTGAGCTTAAATGTGTCGATCGCTTGGACACCTGCGAGCAGAAAATCTCAAGCGCTCAAATTTATTCACTCCTTTAACGGGCAATCGGGTTTGATCTATGTGCGTAGTCGGCGCGAAACTGAGGAATTAGCGGCATGGTTACGCGATCGATCTTTTGCGACTGCGGCTTATCATGCTGGCTTACCATCGATCGAACGCCGTGAGATCGAACAGAAATGGCTAAATGGGATATATCCTTTTGCGATTTGCACCAGTGCCTTTGGATTAGGCATCAACAAACCTAACGTGCGCTGGGTTTTACACTTCCATTCTCCTCTCACGCTATCGGAATATATCCAAGAAGTCGGTAGGGCAGGGAGAGATGGGAGTCAATCTAAAGCTTTGATGTTAGTGAGCGAACCGACGGGTTGGTTAGATCATAGCGATCGACAACGCCAGGACTTCTTTATCCAACAACAGCAAAAACTCTGGCAAAAAGCTCAAACTCTAATACCAAAGTTCCCTCGTCGGGGCAATTGTGCTGAAGTCAGTAAGCTCGATCCTGATGCCCCGATCGCTTTGGGATTACTCCATAGTGCAGGATATTTAATCTGGCGCACGCCGTTTGAGTATGAGATTAAAGTTGGCAAATTTCAGCTTCCTGATATCAATACAACTTCGATCGAACAAATGCAGGACTTCATCAACACACGCCAATGTCGATGGGCGTTTCTGCTGGGTGAATTTGGATTTGAGTCGGAAGCAAAAAACTTAAAATGTGGCATCTGCGATCGATGCATGAAGTAAGATATATTGGACAAAAGAGGAGAATTTTTGCAATCTAATCGATCCAGAAAAGTCCTGAATTCGATTGCCAGAATTAGATAGAATAGCCCTAGTAAATTAGACGGAGGCAAGATGGATGCATCGATTCTTGATGAAGTAGTTGAGCAGTTGAACGGGATGCCGCAGAGTTTGCAGAAACAAGTCCTAGAATTTGCCAAGACCTTGACCAATTCTGCTTTTCAAGGAGTTCCTGGTTACCAGTTACTACAGTTTGCTGGTACCATCCAACCCGATGACCTTGCGTTGATGCGAGAAGCGATCGAGCAAAACTGTGAACGGGTTGATGCGAATGAGTGGTAGGTACTTATTGGACACAAACATTATCATTGCTCTATTTGCAAATGAGGCAGAGGTTAAACATAGCTTTGAGCAAGCTGACGCGGTGTTTATTCCAAGTATAACGGTGGGTGAGTTGTGCTATGGTGCGCGCAAATCAGTCCGAACAATCCAAAATTAGAACGGATTGAGGCGTTGCTCCTTGAGAGTTCTGTGCTAGTTTGTGGTGAAGAGACGGCACATCACTACGGAGAAATCAAAAACAAACTCCGAATCATAGGTAGACCGCTCCCAGAAAACGATATTTGGATTGCTGCGATCGCCATTCAATATAATCTAACGTTAGTGACGCGCGATGCTCATTTTCAAGAGATTGAGAATCTGCAAACTGTTGTTTGGTAAAAGATCTCGATCGATGCATCGAGTAGAATACAAATATCGATCGATACCTAAAGCAAAGTTATGACCGTAAAGTATGCCCCAATCTTCGAATTACAACTTTCAGAGAAGTTACAACTTCTTGAGGATCTCTGGGATAGTATTGCATCTCAACCCATAAATGTCCCAGTGTTGGAATGGCAAAAGGAAGAACTGGCTAGAAGAAAAGCCCTACATTTGCAAGATCCAAGTTTGGTTGGTTCATGGGATGCCACGAAAGCAAGAATCCGTAACCGAAAACATGATTAAAAATGTCATCATTCTCCCTGAAACAGAGCAAGATGTCACCGATGCTTATGACTGGTATCAGACTCATAAAGTTGGATTGGAGGAGGATTTCTTGCAATGTGTCGATATCTGCATCCAATCGATCCAAAGGAATCCTGAAATGTATGCAATTGCTCACGAAGGCTATCGGCGGGCTTTAATCCGTAGATTCCCGTATGCTATTTTTTACGAATACTTAGAGGATGTACTGACTTTATACGCTGTTTTCCACTGTTCTCAAGACCCTAAGAAGTGGCGTAATCGTCTACGTTAGTGAGGCGATCGAAATTAATTCTAATAAAGTTACAGACTGCTGTTGTCCCGAAGCTAGATCTTTGAGTTGGAAGTTGCCTGAGGCGGCTTCGGTATCACCAATAATCACAGCATATCTGGCTCCTGCCGTCACGGCTCGTTTGATCTGTTTATCGAACTTAGCTCCACTTAGATCTAGCTCTGTTCTAAATCCTGCCCGTCGGATATTCTGAGCGACTAGGAGAGATTTTGGTTCTGCCTGCTCACCACGCGAAATAATATAGAAGTCTAATGCTGGTGGCTTGACTTCATCCAGTTTTTGTAACAGCAAGACCAACCGCTCTAGACCGATCGCCCAACCCACCGCAGGCGTATCTGGCCCACCCAACTCTGCCACCAGTCGATCGTAACAACCACCACCACATACCGCTGCCTGTGCGCCTAGCTGTGATGATTTGATCTCAAAAGCAGTATGGGTGTAGTAATCCAGCCCTCGGACGAGACGAGGATCGATCCGAAAAGCGATCCCTAAATCTGTTAACAGCGATTTTACCTGCTCAAAATGCTGCTGTGATGTTGGACTGAGATAGTCGAGAATGCTGGGGGCTGCTTGAACAATTTCTTGGGTTTGGGGATGTTTGCTGTCGAGAATGCGTAAGGGGTTGCGGCTGAGTCGATCGAATGAGTCAGGATCTAACCGATCGGCATAGGGCGTGAAATAATCGACCAAAGCCTGACGGTAAGCCAAGCGATCTTCAGCATTACCGACCGAATTTAAATCTACAACTAATTCTGTCAGCCCTAGCTCGCTCAGAAAGTCACTGGCGATCGCAATCACCTCAGCATCAGCACGAGGATCGGCACTACCTAAAACTTCCACGCCTAACTGATGAAACTGGCGTTGTCGCCCAGCTTGAGGACGCTCGTAGCGAAACATTGCCCCCGTATACCAGAGCTTTTGCACATCTGCTTGGGCATATAGCTTATGTTCGATCAAAGCCCGCACTACGCCAGCCGTACCTTCGGGACGTAGAGTCAGAGATCGATCGCCTCGATCGATAAAGCTGTACATTTCTTTGCCGACGATATCTGTTGCTTCACCAATGCCGCGCGCAAACAGTTCGGTCGATTCAAATGCAGGTGTGCGAATTTCGGTGTAAACAGCGTGAGTCAAAATCCGCCGTGCGACTGACTCCAATTTTTGCCAGTAGTAAATTTCTGGCTTGAGGATGTCGCGTGTGCCGCGTGAAGCCTGAACTGAAGACATAAATATGATTAAAAACTAGGGATTTAGCTAGAGCAGGTTCGATCTTCCTTGGTTTTAGCGTTTAACTGCCGATCGCTGATGTCTGGGCTGATAAATGCTCAGACGAATTTTCAGATGACTCGGATAACATTTGCCACTTGCCGTAGTGATTGAGGATTGCTTGAGTGAGACGATCCAAATGCGCTGGGAGTTCATGGCTATAAATTAACCACATCCCAGAAATCTGGCTGGCATCATAGTCAAATTTGCTGCTATTTTGCG
>JARCMB010000100.1 GCA_030248825.1 Pseudanabaenaceae cyanobacterium MP8IB2.15
AGGGATGGTAAATTTGTCGGTTTGGCTTTGGATGAAGATAATCAGTCGGATTTGACAGATGAACGGATTAAAACTTGGGTGGCTCAATTAAAGCAAGAGTTTAGGATGTAATGGAGTGAAGAGAACCAATTTCTTTTCTGTAACTAAATCACTTAAAAGTAACTATTTAATTAAAACTATGAAACTAGATCTAAAAGTCCCTGACATCTCCTGTGGTGGTTGTGTGAACTCGATCGCCAATGCAGTTAAGACACTCGATGCCAATGCTATCGTCCAAGGCAATCCAACCACTAAAATTGTGTCGGTAGAAACCCAAGCTTCTGAAACCGCAATCAGAGAAGCGATCGCTAAGATTGGCTTTCCTGCTGATTAACCAACTGCGTGATTGGCTTTACAACTTCAGAAATAAAAAAAGTATTAATGCGGAGAACTTAGAAAATGAAATCAGATCAAATCGAATAACAATAAAATTAATTTTTAAATATCTCTTGACACTCTAGTTGACTGGAGAGTTTATAGTGAATTTAGTTGCAAATATATTGTTATGTTATTAGCTCAAGAGCAGAAACTACTTCTGATTGGACAATTAGCGAGAGAAAGTGGCATTCCGATCAAAACGATTCGCTACTACGAAGACCTAGGACTAATTGCTTCGTCTGGGCGCACGGAAGGGCAATATCGATTATTTAAACCTGATGCGATCGACCGTCTAGCTTTTATCAAAACTATCCAAAAGTTAGGATTGAGTCTTCAGGAGGTTGCGGGAGTTCTGCAAATCTACGACAGTGGAAAAATCCCTTGCGATGAAATTAAACAACAACTGGAGCATCAGATTTGTGAGATCGATCGACGCATTGCCGAATTGGTGTCCTTGCGAGCTGAGATCGATAATATGCTGAATGACTGGACTCCATCTGAGAAAGCCACCACAATAGAAATTTGTCCGATTTTAAAGAAACACAAAACCAAATAGTGAATTCCCACGCCAACTATATAAATCGATAGAAAAGCAAAAATATGGATAAGATTACTCTAAAATTACGCGGAATGCACTGTGCCTCCTGTGCAAGTACCATTGAATCTACAACACGAGCCATAAATGGGGTTGCTAGTAGTAATGTCAACTTTGCCACTGAGGAAGTGGCGATTGAGTATGACAAACAAAAAACTAATCCTGATGCAATTCAAAAGGCGATCTCTGCCATCGGCTATGAAGCAGTTGTACCCGATCAATCTGAAGAAGGTAAAGATGCAGAGAAAAAGGCAAGACTAACTGAATCCCAAGATTTAACTCGTAAGGTCTGGACAGGTGGAGTAATTGGGGCGATTTTAGTTTTTGGCTCTATCCCGATGATGACAGGATTGGATATTCCTCTCATTCCTAGCTGGCTGCATAATCCTTTCCTTCAACTTGCCTTAGCCTTACCCGTGCAGATTTGGTGTGGCAGTTCTTTTTACATCGGAGCTTGGAAGGCTTTTAAAAATCATACGGCGACGATGGATACCCTGATTGCTGTGGGTACACTTGCGGCGTTCTCTTACTCCCTAACTGTAACGCTCAATCCTGAGTTCTTTATTTCACAGGGCTTAAAACCTGAAGTTTACTATGAAGTTTCCGTAGTTGTGATTACTTTAATTCTTTTAGGCAAGCTATTCGAGAATCGGGCAAAAGGAGAAACTTCTGAAGCCATTCGTAAACTTATGGGATTGCAAGCGAAAACAGCAAGGGTTCTAAGGGATGGGAAAGAATCTGATATTCCCATTGAGGATGTCGTAGTTGGAGATGTGGTTTTAGTCCGTCCAGGGGAAAAGATTCCTGTAGATGGAGAAGCGATCGCGGGTAATTCCACTGTAGATGAGTCAATGGTTACAGGTGAGAGTATCCCGATCGAAAAGAAAATCGGCGATCGAGTAATTGGCGCAACTATGAATAAAACTGGTAGCTTACAGATCAAGGCTAACCATATTGGTAAAGATACAGTTCTTTCACAGATTGTTAACCTCGTCCAGCAAGCTCAAGGCTCAAAAGCCCCCATTCAAAGACTAGCGGATCGAGTGACGGGCTGGTTTGTGCCTGTGGTGATTTCGATCGCGATCGCCACATTCGTAATTTGGTTCATTGTTATGGGTAATGTCACTCTGGCAACGATTTCTGCTGTGGGCGTGTTGATTATTGCCTGTCCTTGCGCTTTAGGTTTAGCTGCCCCCACTTCGATTATGGTTGGCACTGGAAAGGGTGCAGAGAATGGAATTTTAATTAAAGATGCTGGCAGTTTAGAACTTGCTCATAAAATCCAAACGATTGTACTAGATAAAACGGGAACTTTGACCGAAGGTAAGCCAACTGTTACCGATCTTTTTGCGGTAAATAAAGATGATGATGAACTATTAAAACTTGTGGCATCGATCGAACGTAATTCCGAACATCCTTTAGCTGAGGCAGTTGTTGAGTATTCCAAACAAAAGAAAATTGAGCTTCCTGAAGTTGTCGATTTTGGCGCGATCGCTGGGAGTGGTGTGCAAGGGAAAGCAAATGATTTACTAATTCAAATCGGCACAAGACGATGGATGGATGAGTTAAAGATTGATACTAGTGAACTCCATCAATATCAAGACTCTTGGGAAACAGGCGGTAAGACTGTGGTATTGATTGCTATTGACAATGTGGCACGGGGTTTAATTGGGATTGCCGATAAGGTTAAACCTTCTTCTCAAACTGCTGTTGCTGCTTTACAAAGGATGAAAATCGAAGTAGTAATGTTGACAGGGGATAATCAGGCTACAGCCGAAGCGATCGCCCGTGAAGTTGGCATTAATCGAGTATTTGCCCAAGTGCGCCCCGATCAGAAGGTGGCAAAAATCAAGGAATTACAAGCTGAAAACAAGATCGTAGCGATGGTAGGTGATGGCATTAATGATGCTCCTGCTCTAGCTCAGTCGGATGTGGGTTTAGCGATTGGGACGGGAACTGATGTGGCGATCGCTGCTAGTGATATTACGCTGATATCGGGCGATTTACAGGGAATTGTCACGGCGATTCAACTTAGTCGAGCCACAATTAGTAATATCCAACAAAATCTCTTCTTTGCCTTTATCTACAATGTCGCGGGTATTCCCATTGCGGCAGGGATACTCTATCCCTTCTTTGGTTGGTTACTCAGTCCAATTATTGCGGGTGGTGCGATGGCATTTAGTTCTGTCTCAGTGGTGACAAATGCTTTGCGCTTAAGAGGTTTCCAACCTTCTACTGAAATTAAACAAAGTAAATAAAGAGAAAGAACTATGAAGAATTATCAAATTATCGGAGTCTTAGCAAGCTTAGGGATGTCTTTTACTGTGGCATCGGTTGCTATGGAAATGCCTGAAACCAACCCTAAAAGCAACTTCCAATCAAGTCAGATTCAACGTATTGAACAACCTATCCCTTTGAAAATTGGCGTGGCGGTTGGGGGATTGGTACTAATCGGCGCGCAACTCTGGTGGTTTCTCATGAGCAAGCCTAAATCTGGGCAAGCAGAGACAAATAATGGGGTTCAAGAGGTTAGCATTACTGTTGATGGTGGTTATATTCCTTCGCAGGTAACAGTTAAACGAGGTCAGCCAGTACGATTGAAGTTCCTCCGCCGCGATCCTAATAGCTGTTTAGATAAAGTTCTGTTTCCAGAGTTTCATATTGCTCAGGATTTAGTTCTGAATGAGACTACGCATGTGGAATTTACACCTCAGACTGTAGGGGATTATGAGTTTTCTTGTGGCATGGGGATGTTTCACGGTTCGATCGCGGTGGAAGAGTGAGCAGTAAAAAGTCAGAGGTATCTAAAAATCGTGAGGAATACTGCGACACCTCTGGTTTTGGTAACTTTTGGGATTAACTATGACGTTTTTGTTAATCCCAAAAGTCAATACACTCTATTTTTAGCTTGATTCAGCTTTAAGGGAAGAACGTGTATCAACTGATAGAGATTTAGATTTTGGAATTAACCACCTGCCAAACTTCGCATAAAGGGCAGGAATTACCAGTAAGGTCAATGCCGTAGAAGTAAAAAGTCCGCCTAAAACCACGATCGCTAATGGTTAGAGAATTTCATTTCCTGCACCACTAGAAAGCACCAGAGGTAATGTTCCCAATGCAGAGGTAAGTGCGGTCATGAGAATAGAATCAATTCATTCCAAGGAGCCTTTTACGATCGCTTCTTTTGGAGGTATACTCTGAGCGAATTTACTGTTATAGTTGTTAACCAATAACAAGCCATTACGAATGGCGACACCAAACAGGGTAATAAAACCAACTAGGGAAGCGATAGAAATCACGCCACCTGTAAGCACAATTGAAATAATACCTCCGACCAATGCTAGGGGAAGGTTGAGCATGATCGCAATCATAGCGGGAAATGATTTAACCGAGAAAAACATTAAAACCGTAATCACAATTGCCGCCAGAATACTATACACAAGCAAGTTATTAGTAGCCCGTTGTTCTGACTCAAATTGTCCGCCGTATTGAATGAAATAACCTGTAGGAAGTTTAATTTTCTGTTGAATCTGCGTCTGAATATCGCCGACTACGCTGCCTAAGTCTCGATTAGCCACATTGGCGGAAACCACGATCAGTCGTGACACATCTGCTCGATTTACGACATTGGCTCCCATGCCATATCCAACTTTAGCAACAGTACCTAGCGTGATAGTTTGCCCTGTGGGAGTGGAGATGGGAATGGCATCTAAACTATTCCGTGCTTTGTTAATTAAGGAGATGGAAATATCGATAAGTTGTTGGTTTTCTGGCACTTGGGATACTACTTGTCCATTTAATGCAGTTGATACCACTTCGGAAATTGCCTTCATGCTTAGACCATAATTTGCGGCGTTGGCGCGATCGTACTGAATTTGGACTTGACGAATGGGCAGTTGTGGCTCTAGTTGTAGGTCTACAATCCCATTGATCGGCTGAATTAAATCTCGTACTTGTTCGCCAATCTGCCGCAATTGGATTAGGTTGGCACCAAAGATTTTGATCGCGATCGCACTTCTTACGCCTAAGAGTACCTCATCCATGCGATGGGATATAAACCCGCCAATATTGGAAGCCACTCCCGTAAGTTTATTAAATTCTTGACGCAGTTTATTGATGCTGCCTGCACGATCTCGAATACCGCGTCATCTTTGAGGACATCTTGCAGAGCTATGCCTAGGCTGTTGACTTTGTGCTTTTTTCCAAAATAAAAGTTCATGCAGTTTTTGTGTCGCCATACTCGCTCGAAAATAAAGATTTCCGTTTTGAAAGTGTTGAGCGACCAAAAACTTCAGTCAGCCAGTCCTCAACATCTACAAAACTAGTAGTTTCAAGTGCATCTGCTTGGTGCAGTTGCTTGGACGGGTTCCCCGCCCGCACGAACTCCGCAATACTCATCAATCCGAAGCTTTAGTTCGGTTGGTTGCCAAGTTGGAGTCAGACTCACTTGATTTGGGTGAGAAGGGTAAGTCCGGTATTTTGAAATCGATGTCTAGCCGCTCTGAATTCTTGGCAGATCCTAACCATCGCTTGGTCATCCATTTCACTCCAAAACATTGTTCTTGGCTCAATCAAATTGAGATCTGGTTTAGTATTTTGGTGCGTAACCTGTTGCGGTGGGGCAACTTTATTAGTAAAGATGATCTTAAACGCCGTCCAGTACTAGTTGCTTGGTGGTCTGGAAATTTGGCGGAGGTTCCCATTCATCCCCCACCCTTAATTTTACCCCAAGGGGTAAAACCGCACTCCCTAAACGTCTGGTCATTTACTGACACAAACTACTTCATAAACTCAATGGCATGGAAGATTATGAACGCCTCAGGCACTGCAACAGCCAGTAGCAGTAACTTCTCGTCAGCAGTGTATAAAATATCGACAAACACTGCACCAGCCAGTAGCAGTAACTTCTCGTCAGCAGTTAATTTAGCGTCGGTAAAGCGCACTCTAAAGCTATCAGCATCAGTGAATAGCTCTTTAGCAGCGGACAGTTTTTTGCTGAAACCCTTATTCTTTCGTTGGCTTTTAACAACTCTCCGAAGTATTGCTTTAGAAAAACCTGACCATTTCTTCTCAATTATGGATACTTCCCTTTCTCCCTTTTTAATGGGAAATATCCAGAGTTTCCAAAGTGGTGAAGTCATAGTCATTATCACTCGTCCCCTAGTATCAAGAAATTCAAATTTCTTGTTAAACCACGCAAATCTTTGTTGCAAATGTCCCACAGGGCGATCGTCTGCCCCAAAAACATCAAGGTGCTGAAAGAACCAACGAAAAGGGTGATGGGCGCGAAAAACCTGTTGATTTTCTATATCAGTTCCGACAATATTAAAAACTCGCCAATGTCCTAACAACTGACGCATGATTACATCGGCAAAACCTAACTTGAGTTCAGCATAGTAACCAAACTCCTGTCCATTATTGGTTAGAATTTGATAATGGTTGTAAGGTTCAAAGCCAAAAATTTTTTTAGCTATTTTGACAATTTTAAATTCTTGTCTAACGTAAATTGTATTGGACTGAGAAAGGGTTTGTAAGAAAATACTCATGATACATGGTGGGCAACTAAGAGGTCAGAAAAAACCTTGTAGCAGGTAATGTTAGAAAATAGAACTAACGTCACTCGCGGTGAATATCATTCTTTATATTATCCAATACAGTACAAGACATTGGAAGTAAACGCGGCTATTATAAAATTCTGATTTTCAAATAGGAACCTTGCCAAGATTAGCACCAAAGCCTCTGTACATTAGATGAAGAAGAAAGAGAGCAACTGATTCAGTTGCTCAACCGCCATCCCCAGTTTCTTATCTGTGTCGAGGTATGGGCGCGGCGATCGCGAACAGCACAGCGATCGCTGCTAGCACCCCACCGCCGATCAGGAAGCTGACCTCGTACGACGACTGCGCAATGATAAACCCAGCGACGATTGGCCCACCCGCCTCACCGATGTCGCGGATGGTGCCTAGCACACCCAGCGCCGCGCCCATGTTCCCCTCCTTGGCCATGTCCGCTGCCAGTGCCGCCGTCGAGGGCGTTACCACCGCCATGCCGAACCCGTAGAGACCAGACAGGACGCATAGGAGTATGAACAGGTGCGTCTGCACCAGCAACGGCAGCACCACGGCGCAGAGCAACACACCGCACAGGATCGTCGGCTTGTGCCCTACTCGGTCGGACACCCTCCCTGCGAACGGCTTGGCGATCAGGGTCGTCACCAATTGCACGCCCAGCACCAGACCGATTTGCGCGTCATTGTACCCTATGTCCTGTAGGTATAGCGGCAGGAAGCCAGACAGGATGCCGAAGCCGAAGTACACGGCCGATTCCGTTGTGCTAGTCATCAGCAGCGCGCCATGACTGAGCACTTGGCCCATCCCAGCGACGAACTTGCTCACACGCGACGGTGCCCCCGGCTGTGGTGGCATCGGAGCCTTGTCGGGGATTTGAAAGACGACGAAGATCGGCAGCAGTCCAATTAGTCCAGCCAGGAAGTAGGTGATCGAGAACGTGCCTAACGTGAAGAGCACGAACCCACCCACCAGTGGGCCGATGGCCGCGCCGAGGTCGGACATGGTCTGGAACCAGCCGAGCCGCTCGCCGCGCCTCGTGCTGTGCAGGTCAGCCACAGCCGCGGCCGCCACTGGGCTGAACACCGCCGTGGCGAAGCCATGGACAAAGCGCAGCAACAGGAGTTGACTCGGATCGGTGATCAGCATATAGAGGAATGGCGGGACAGCGAAGAAGAGCGTCGCCAGCAGCATGAGACGCTTGCGCCCCAACACATCGGAGAGCGCCCCCGCGGGCAGCTTGAAGCAGATACCGGTGATAGTCGAAGCCGCCACGATCAGACCAATCGCCTCCGGTGAGGCGTTGAGCTCGCGTGCGAACCGTGGCAGCACTGGGCTGCGCGCCATCTGATAGCTCAGCCGAGCCACCAGCCCCGCCGTCAACAGCAACAGGAATGGACTGATGCGCATGTTCTTCCTCCTAAGTCTGCAGTTCTTCTCGGGACAATGCCGATCGATGACCGTCATCCATTATTTTTATTAAGGATAGGCTGAAATAGCCCAGCGCGCCAAAAATGTACAAGTACGGGTATGACAACGATTCGTGCAAAACTGTATCATGACAGGCTTGAGACCATTAAATAGAGGCAATTTCAATAATCGATATTTCCAAGGGTCGTGAACCGTTTTACAGTATTGGTGAATGGAAGGCTCAGTTTGCATAAGCAGAGTATTATCCACACACGACAAAGATTGAATCAATTTTGGATCGTGAGAGAAGTCAAAGGCTTATGGCAGTGGAATTTTCGGCTCAATAACTTGGATTACTTGCAGATCGTAATCGCTCGGCGGTGGAGAACGATCCAGATTGAGATCGTAGACCCAAAGCCGATTCACATGCTGCGTCCAGCAAGGGCTAAGAGCAGCCACAGCATCAGTATCCAACGGATAGCCTTCCAGTCTCAACTCATTCAGAATCCGACTAATTCCAAAGACATTGTAGAAAATCAAGCAATTTGCCACGAGGTGATTGTAATATCAAGTTCGGGCGATCGCCTATGATAAGAACAAGGTCTAATGACTGATAGATCGATATTGTTATCATATCTAATCAGTCGGACTTGATATAATTAAACGATCTGATAAATGATTTAACTGAAGAATTTTTAGAACTGGCGATCGCTGCTGATGTGCGATTAAATAGTCAAGTTCCACTTTTGGAAATCTATGTACTCGGTCACGAATCCCAACTCTATCGCCTTGTATCCAACCTGATTGCTAATGCAATCCAATATACTCCGTCTGGAGGAGAAGTAATTCTCAGCTTAGAATTTGACGATCGCTTGGCTTTGATTAAGGTGAAAGATACGGGAATTGGGATTTCGCCTGAACAACAGAAGTACATTTTTGAACGTTTTTATCGAGTCGATAGCGATCATTCTCGTAAAACAGGCGGAACGGGTTTGGGTCTCGCAATTGCTAGGGCGACCGTGCATCAGCATCAAGGTCAGCTTTCGCTCCAAAGTGAAATCGATCGAGGCAGTTTATTCACGGTTCAATTACCTCGGATTCAACGATCTCTAAAATGTTAAGTCATAATCAATGAGATATGTAATAGCGGCGAAACGCATACCGAAGGTAATCGCCACATCATAAAGATTGCTTGAGAGATTCTAACCTTAATAAATTTGCGCTATACTGTCATACAGAGTTATGACAAATTAAAAACATGAGAGTTAATGCTCGACTCGACAGCGATCGCGCTACGAAACTCAACTACATACGTCAGCGCACTAATCAAGGTACGTCTGAAATCATGAAAGCGGCGATCGATTTTTATTATGAAAAGCTCCGACAAGAAACTCCTGCTAAACCGCTACAACTTCTGCGAGAATCGGGGCTAATTGGTTGTGCCGAAGGCGATGCTGATTTGTCGGTTAATTACAAGCAATATCTCACTGACAGTCTAAACGAGAAATATGGTCATCGTTGATTCGGGCTTTTGGATCGCGCTAATAAATCGCCGTGATGATTATCATGTTCTTGCTCAAAAGGTCTTAGATACTATCGATGAGCCACTGATTACAACGTGGTGTGTAATTACGGAAGCTTGTCATATTCTCTTAAAAAGAACGGGAACAAATGCTCAACAGACTTTTATCCATAGTTTAGAAATGGGAGCTTTTGAAGTATTCGATCTAAAAGTTGAAGATGGTAAAAGAATTAGTGAACTGATGAATCAATATAGCTCTCTACCAATGGATCTAGCTGATGCTTCTCTGATCATTCTTGCCGAGCATTTGGGACATGGACGTATTCTATCTGTTGATTTTCGCGACTTTAATGCCTATCGCTGGAAAAATCGCCATCCTTTTGAGAATTTAATGTCTCTGGATTTAAAATACTAATTGCCATCAGAGAATTCCCTAACATCTTCTAATCATTACTTTTTTTCTTAGTCCGCTTATTCTAGGTGCGGATGAGTCAAGCTGGATTTCGAGCATTGTTAAGAAATTAATTTTTGTATTCTTGCTAATGACTATGTAAATGATGGATGTCGGTGTAGTGGGCATGAAGGTGACTAATCGGTAAATGCTCGTGGGTGTGAATATGTGGTTCGGTTATGGGAATTCCTTCTGGATGTTCGTGTTGATGATAATGATCGTGTTCGTGGGCTAAATATTCATGCTGATGCTCGTGGGTTTTTGGAGCTAGGAATAACTGAACTACCGTCAGTGATGCAATCCCCCTAGGTCTATCTTTTGAACAAATTCCGCTCCTAACCCCGTCCTCGCGAAGCAGGGTGGGGTAGTTCATACTAAAGCTACCATTCACTCTCTTTCCAGCAATATCGCAGAGAATCACCACCATGTAAATACCTGCAACTGGAAACTTAGAGGAACGAAATTGAGTCACTAGCAGCCAAGACTTTTTGAGAAATCTGGTAGTCATGCAGAGTAAAGAATTGGCTTTAAAAATCGAAAATTCTTCTGGTCGATCTAGAAGAAATATCTGGCTTAATGGTGCGATCGGATCGGCTTGGATCTATGTCAATGCTTCATCCTTAGGGTGGCTGGGGATAGCGATCGAGCAAACATCAACATTTAATCTCATCCTTTTAAGCGGTGTCGCGATCGGGTTAGCAGGATGGTTGATTTGGCAACAGCTTCAGCAAAAAACTAGTTTCATGGTCGCAGCTCAACCTGTAGCGAGATCTCTGCCCCTAATCCTCATGTTCGGTTCCGCTTTAAGTTCGATCGGTTTGCGGTGGTCGATCGAAATCGAAGCGATCGAAGTTATCTGTTTTGCGATCGGGACTTACGGTTTGATTGGACTTTGGTTGCCCGAATCCACTTGGCGCAAGGGCTTATCGATCGCCGTGCTCTCGTCTTTTATCCTACCTTTCGTGTTGCAATTTGGCGTGGGCTTAGGATTCCCAGTGCGAGTGTTAACAGCAAACATCGTCGAACATTTGCTGGAGGGATGGCAGATTGCCGCGATCTCTTCCCATGACATCATTGTGTTGGAGAATGGCATCGCTCATATCGATTTGCCTTGTAGCGGGCTGAAAAGTCTGTGGACTGGGACATTCTTTCTGTTGGGCGCGACTTGGATTGAAGGTCGCAAATTGAATATGAGATGGATGCTGATTTGCCTTGTCAGCCTTTTTTTACTGATCGCCGCTAATGTCTCTAGGGTGTCGTTGCTGGTGATTTTGACCTATGTAATGCATCAGCCGCGATTGGGTGAAATGCTGCATTTACCACTAGGCGTAATCGGATTTATGAGTGCCTGTGGACTTACTTGGGCAATGCTCCAAACTGTGCCGAAACTGGGATTGGTAAAATCAAGCCCTAAATCAGAGATCGATCGACCTATTTCTCTAGCGCATCAAGCTATTTTAATTTTTAGTATTTTATTACTGACCTTAATTCCACGTCCCAATTTGACCGCGATTTCACCGATCTCGCCCAGTACGATTCTGGCTGAGGCAGCTAAAGCTCAAATCCAGTTACAGTCTATCCCCATGACTTCGATCGAATCGGAGTTTTTTGCCGATCGGAAAGATACGCTTGCCCAAAAAGAGCGGTTTAATTTTGGTAATCTCTCAGGTTCGCTGTTAATTGTCTCTAGTACCTCTTGGCGATCTCACCACGCCCCCGAACTTTGTTTTGCGGGGAATGGATTTAAGGTCGATACAATGCAGCAACGATTCATTTCAA
>JARCMB010000101.1 GCA_030248825.1 Pseudanabaenaceae cyanobacterium MP8IB2.15
CAGGGCAAGCTGGCGATCGTTGGTATAGGCCCAGGTGCAGCAAAATGGATGTCGCCAGAGGTCAAATCGATCCTCCAATCTGCAACCGATCTGGTGGGATATAAAACCTATTTGAATTTAGTCGGGAATCTGGCGAAAGGGAAGCAGATCCATGAATCTGATAATCGGGTCGAACTCGATCGAGCGCGTCATGCTTTGGATTTAGCCGCAGAGGGGAAATCAGTCGTGGTGGTATCATCGGGCGATCCAGGCATCTTTGCGATGGCAGCAGCAGTATTCGAGGTATTGGAACGAGAAGCCAAACCAGAATGGCAAAAGATCGATATTCAAGTTGCGCCTGGGATATCGGCAATGCAAGCGGCGGCGGCGGCGATCGGTGCGCCATTGGGGCATGATTTTTGTGCGATTTCGCTTTCAGATATTCTCAAGCCTTGGGAAATAGTGGCAGAGAGGATTACGGCAGTGGCTCAGGCAGATTTTGTGATTGCATTCTATAATCCCGTCTCGACCCAACGCACATGGCAACTGACAGCCGCGATCGATATCTTACTCAAATATCGATCGACTGAAACCCCTGTGATATTGGCGCGTAATCTTGGTCGATCGGGTGAGGAGATACGGGTGATTTCTCTATCTCAATTAACCTCTGAGCAAGCCGATATGCGAACAATTATTCTCGTTGGTTCCAGTCAGACTCGCACGATTCCACGCAGTGATGGCAGAGTATGGGTCTACACTCCTCGTAATTATCAAGGCATTTCCGAACATTAACAGTAAAATAGATGAGAACTTAAATTAGCTCTTTTTAATCACACTGGAGGTAAACCCGAAATGGTACAAACCCGCTCTAAAATCGTGACATTGGAGGAGTTCTTGGAACTACCTGAGACTAAACCTGCGAGTGAGTATATCGATGGTCAAATTATTCAGAAACCAATGCCTCAAGGGAAACACAGTGTAATCCAAGGAGGATTTTTATCTACCATTAATGCGATTGTTAAGCAGGAGAAAATCGCCTATGCGTTTCCTGAGTTACGTTGTACTTTTGGTGGTCGATCGACTGTCCCTGACATTGCCGTATTGACTTGGGATCGAATTTCCTGCGATCGAAACGGAGAGATTGCTAATGTGTTTTCGATCGCGCCAGATTGGACAATTGAGATCTTGTCTCCCGAACAAAGTCATACAAAAGTCACAAAGAATATCCTTCATTGTCTGAAATATGGAACGCAGATTGGATGGTTAATTGACCCAGCCGAAAAAACTGTGTTTGTCTATCGTCCTAAACAAGAAGTTGAGGTGTTTGACGAACCAAATGATTTACTCCCCGTTCCATTATTTGTCAGCGAGTTAAATCTGACGATCGAAAGTTTATTTGCTTGGTTATTGATGTGAAGATTGATTTAAACTGCCTGATATTTTGAGAATAGTTTTTTATGGATTAGTGAGAATTTGGTAGAGGTCGGGTCGTCGATCGCGAAAGAAGCCAAATGAAGCTCGATTGCGTCCGATCTCGGCGAGGTCGAAGTTTGCTAGGATTACGCCTTCGGTTGTAGCATCAAGTTCTGCAACTTTATCGCCGCGATGGTTGGCGATAAACGAATGTCCGTAAAAAGTTTGATTACCTTCAGTCCCGATCCGATTTGCCGCAGCGACAGGGATGACATTGCTGACAGCATGACCAATCATGGCGCGTTGCCAAGGATCTTTGGTGATCAGATCGGGTTCTTCTGGCTCTGAACCGATCGCGGTGGGGTATAACAAAATATCTGCGCCCATCAACACCATTGCCCTCGCACATTCTGGAAACCACTGATCCCAACAAATGCCAACCCCAATTGTGCCAAACTCGGTCTGCCAAACCTTAAAACCAGTATTACCAGGTCGAAAGTAGAATTTTTCCTCGTAGCCAGGCCCATCGGGAATATGACTTTTGCGGTAAACGCCCATCAGTTCGCCGTCAGTATTTACCATTGCCAAGCTGTTGTAATAGTGCTGCCCCGATCGCTCGTAAAAAGAAACAGGAATCACGACTTTGAGCTTCTTTGCCAATGCCTGAAAATGCGCGATCGTCGGGTGATCTTCCACAGGTCTTGCCCACTCAAAGAATCGATCGATCTCGACTTTGCAAAAATACTCACCCTCAAATAGCTCTGGCGGTAAAATCACCTGTGCTCCTTGACTGGCAGCGTCGATCGCAAATTCTGTCACCTTTGCCACGTTGGTAGCGAGATCGGCATTGAGTGATGCTTGAATCACGGCGATCGAAATTGACTGGCTCATAATCAGGAGGTTAATTCTAGAGTTCTAGTAGGTCAGGTACTCAGCAAATTCGGCTTTAGGTTTCATCGATGTCAGCACATACTCCAAATTCTCGCTAGGACGGGCAATCACATGTGAAGACAGGTAAAGTTCTTTTTCGCCTTTTACCGACTTTGCCGCTTCAATGCCTGCTGTAACTGACATTTGCACATCCGAGACTTTACCGCGGACGATGACAGTATGACGCGCCCCGCTAACTCGTTCAACCCCAACTAGGGTAACAGTAGCAGCCTTACACATCACATCAGCAACAGCCAGAGCTGGTGGCCATCCCAATACTTCTACCATCCCAACTGCAACTGCCATTATTAGTCCCTAAATTAATTTATTCGGATCGCTAACCTCATTGTAGGGGAGTAGTATCACATTTTCCTTGGCAATCTATTGATATAAAGTTATAGGTATATCTTCTTTTGGCTTATGAATATTCGGATTGGTAATGGTTACGACATTCACAGATTGGTGATCGATCGAGCCTTAATTTTAGGTGGAATCGAGATCCCGCACGAAACTGGTTTGCTGGGACATAGCGATGCTGACGTGTTGACCCATGCAATTATGGACGCACTTTTGGGGGCATTAGCCTTAGGCGATATCGGGCATTACTTTCCGCCTACCGATCCACAGTGGGCGGGAGCCGATAGCATTGAGCTTTTAGACCAAGTCCATCGCTTAATTCAGGCGCAGGGCTGGCAGATCGGTAACATCGACGCGGTGGTAGTCGCCGAAGCCCCCAAACTAAAGCCCCACATCAAATCGATCTGCGATCGACTGTCCAAAGCTCTAGATTTACCGCCTGGACAAGTTAGTATAAAAGCGACGACCAACGAAGGTTTGGATTCGATCGGTAATAGGGCAGGGATTGCTGCTTATGCGGTGGCACTATTAGTCAAAGATTAGAGTTGTGGGTAGAGGTATGAACGGTAATTCAAGGGTCAAAAATCAAAGGTCTAAGCTGAAGGTTTCGCGCCTCAAGTCGTTGGTTTTACTGATCGTATTAGCTCTCTTTTCGTTACTACTATGGGGGTGTGGCGTTGATGCCTCGCTCAAAAATTCGCGCTTAGTAAACTACGTCTTAGGCGATCCGAAAACCTTTAATCCACTTTTGATCCTTGATGCTGGGAGCAGAGATGCGGTCGGGCTAATATTTAATGGCTTGATTACCCAGAACGGCATGACGGCTGAACTGGAGCCAGAGCTAGCCGAGAAATGGGAAGTATCTGAAGATGGTTTGCGGGTCGTGTTCACCTTGAGATCGGGGTTGAAATGGTCAGATGGTCAGCCTTTGACTGTAGATGATGTGATTTTTACGTTTAATGATTTAATCTTCAATGAGAAGATCCCAACTCAAGCCCGCGATTCTTTGCGAATTGGTGAACAGCAGCAACTCCCAAAAGTTGAGAAACTGAACGAACGGCAAATCGCGTTTACGACACCCGAACCTTTTGCGCCTTTTGTGCGGTTTGTGGGTGGGGTGGAAATTATGCCTAAACACATTCTGGCTCCCACGCTAACCGAAGTCGATCGATCGGGCAAAATCAAATTTCTTGATACTTGGGGGATTGATACCCCGCCCGCCAAACTTGTGGGCAGTGGTGCTTACACGATGACAGAATATCGATCTGGGGAAAGATTTGTCTATAAACGCAATCCCAATTATTGGAAACATCCCAAACCACTAATCGAAAAGGTGGTAAATCAAATCGTAGACTCGTCAGACACAGCCCTGCTCAAGTTTCTTTCCCGCGAACTGGATGTGTTTGTGCTCAATGCCAGAGTCAAGGATTTCCAAGTACTGAAAGCGGCTGAAGTTAGGGATAAGTTCAAGGTCTATAATGGTGGGCCTTCAACGGGGCAGCTATTTTTAAGTTTTAATCTCAACCGTGGGAAAGATGGGAAAACTCAGAAACCATTTGTCGATCCGATCAAGGCGCGGTGGTTCAA
>JARCMB010000102.1 GCA_030248825.1 Pseudanabaenaceae cyanobacterium MP8IB2.15
AACCCCTCAACTCACGCGGGATGTCCGTGTATCCCGACGCTCATCTGGGTACAGATAGAGCGCGGGACTTACAGCCTCCCGAACCCACCATTAGTTAAATAACTTCTTGCTACCATCAGGTCGAATTGTTGACCAGTTGGTCTTGGCAAATGCTAATTGATCGTCTGAAACCTTTGCCCCCTTCAGATCGGCACCACAAAGATTTGCGCCGCGTAGGTTCGCTTGACTGAGGTATGCCCCCTTCAGATTAGCTCCACTCAGATTTGCCCCACTCAGGTCAGCTTTACTCATATATGCCGACTGGAGATTTGCTTCGCGCAAGTCAGCTTGAACCAAACAGGCTCCACCTAGATCGGCTTTGACCAAAACAGCCCGTTGCATTTTTGCCTGAGAGAGATTAGAGCCATTAAATCTCGCCTGAGTCATGAGTGATCCCTGAAAACTAGCCCCAGTCAGATCGGATTGGCAAAAATCAGTTTCGATCAGCCTCGATCGACTCATAACAATGCCCACCAATGACGCACTAGCAAGCGATGCTTTAGTTAGATCGAGATTAGCAAAGTTGCGCTTCCCATGTCCATATTCCACAAGGACTCTTCTCCCACCCTTTAGCTCCTTATCTGCGGCTCGGCTTTGCTCCCCAGTAGTACTAAAGCTTGATGTCTGCGAATCTGACCATGCCCGATTTGCTTGGATTCTGGAGTTTTGCATTGCAGGCTTATTCGGGATCGGTGAGATCGTCGAAGTTGCTCTGGTATTGGTCGCATTACTAGAAACATTAGAACCACTAGCGGCATTAGGGGCAATTGTGCGCGACTCCATTGCCTGCACTACTTCCTCTGCTGTCCGAAAGCGATGAGTCACTGATGGCTGTAACATTCGATCGAAGATTATGGTCAAATGTTCGCTCATCCTGACCTGAGATCGCCAATTGATCTCACCCGTGTAAGGATCATGCCCAAAATCTTTAGGAGATCGACCTGTTAATAAATACAAGCAACTCATCGCCGTCGCGTACAAATCGCTAGAAAATACTGGACGCATTGCCATCTGCTCAGGTGGGGCAAACCCTGGTGTGCCAATCGCGAAGTTGGTCAGCAGACCACTGGGATCTTCGTCGATCGGATCGACGATATCATTAGGAACAGTTGGCACTTGACGATTTGACTGAGACGAAACTGCACCAAAATCGATTAAAACGAGTTGTCCATCCTGTTTACGTCGAATAATATTCGCAGGTTTGATATCGCGGTGAATCACACCATGATCGTGAAGGAACCCAATTGGCGGCAGAATTTCGGCGAGAACTTTGCGGATTTCAATCTCGGTGAAGATCCCACGTCGCTCAAATTCCTGCTTTAAGGTTTCCCCTTCCACATATTCTTGCACCAGATAAAAATCTGAGGCTTCTTCAAAATAATCCAATAAACGAGGAATTTGAGGATGGTTACCAATCTTTCCGAGGGTAAAAGCCTCGCGCTCGAATAGTTCCCGCGCCATTTTCAGTACACTTGGTGACTGAGTATTGGGACGCAGTTGCTTAATTACACACGAAGGATGTCCAGGCAAACCCTCGTCGATCGCCAAAAAAGTTGCGCCAAATCCACCTTTCCCCAAAGGTCTTGTGGCACGGTATCGATCGCGCAAACGTAGGTTCGCACTACATGCGGCGCAGGTAGTATCCTGCGGTGAATTTTCGGGATGAGAACAGTTAGGGTTGACGCAGTAGCTCACGAGTCAATATGGCTGATGTATTCGTTTCAATCCCTGTAAGGCTAACTAACCAGTTAATTTTGATCGGAATAGCTTTACTTTCTCTGTGCAAGCAAAAGTCCAGTATCTCAGATATATCTTACCAGTTGATAGTCTATGCACTAGTAGTCGTACTGTTCATTATCTTCAATCTCAGGTGTAACTTCAGGTCTAGGGCGACGGCGTTTTGGTGGCGGGTTGTCTGACCAGTCGTCAAACTGCTCGCGGCTACTATCCTTGACTCTGTTTTCGTTATTTCTGCTATCTCTAATATTAGAGTTATCTCTGGTAGGATTTACGCTGCTATCTCGGTTTCTCGCAGGACGGTCACGTTCTGAACTCGATCCATTCGAGCCAGATCCCGATTCAGGATTAGGTTTAGGACGACGTTGCTTGGTACTAACAGGACGAATGTCATCTTCGTCAATATCGATAACAGAATCGTTTCTATTGTCAGGATTACGTCGAGGACGACGTTTACTAGTGTTTCGATCGGTGTTTCGATCGCTGCCTCGATCGACATTTGTATCACCGCGTAATTCCGTTGGTCGAGATTGGTTAGGCCCAGTACCGCCCATCCGACGAGTATTGTTAGTCGATCGACGTGAAGGAATTTCTCGATAATTATCGATCTCAGCCCGATAGTCAGGTGATCCAATTGGGTCATCAGCGATCGGATTCATCGGAGAGCGACGGGCTTGGGTGGATAGAGCTTGCCTCAAAATTAGAGCTTCTACAGCAAACCATCCTGCAAAACCAACTACCAAAACTTGGGCTAGCTGGGTCGTAATCTCCATGCGGAAATTAAAAGACAGCAGAATAATGCCGTAGACAAGAGCGATCGCTGAGAAGAAGATGTCATGATCTCGTGCCAATTCTGGTCGAAAATTACGCACGAAATATAGTCCCACCCCCCCTAAAGCGGCAACAATCGCCAAAATTATCATCAGCGGATTGCCGCCTATATTAATCATGACTTTTGATATCTCCTAACGAACATCTGTAAAAGCATCTGTAAAAGTTTCCAGCATTTCTATTTGTTGTCCATCTCGCCTAGATATCAGTAGATCCAGAGAATCCAAATAACTAATTGCAGTATATGAAGCGGAGGCAAACATATATTGCTTATTTTAGCTTTAAGAATCAAGATTTGTAGCTAATACTTGACGAATTTCCTCTATTATCGGCGCACTACTTTGTCTTTTTGGCTGACCACGACCAAAGAAATCGCAATTAGACCAAGCACGATTGCCCCAAACGATAAACCCCAGAAAAAACCAGTTAATGATGTTGTCATATTAAATATCTCTCGATTTAAAATTCTTGCGCCAATTTTAACATTTCTTGGCTTGATGCCATACGGGAATAGCTTAACCTGACAAAGAATTAATTCTCAACTAAATGCTGACTATGGCTAATGTTTAAGTAGAATATCTGAAAATCGAGCATCACTGTGTCGTTAAATATTCGGCCCAATTCGACCCATGAATACCCATAAAATCATCTACGATACTCTATTATGCCGCTACAGTAAGCAACTGGAGGCAATTAATCTACTTCGAGAATATAGACCATACTTCGAGTTGATCCCAAGTTTGCGCCGACCTGCTGATAGCTTGATTAGTATTCCTCTCCCTGTGATTAAACTTGCTAGCCCTAGAAATCATTGCAACCGTCTCCAACTGAGGTGTGATGTGGCTTTGCTAATGTGCGACCCAGAATGGAAGATCAAGACTGGTCAAGAAATTTTTGTGTTTATTCACCGACCAGACGAAGACTTTTCTGATTTACTGATGCGGTGGCGACAGGTAGAAGTATTACTAGAGGACGAGTACTACTGGCTTTTACCCTGGCGATATCATCAGACCTTGAACGATCGAGGCGATCGACACTTTCCGCTGTTTGTGACTTTAAGCTATACGCCCGAACGGATCGAAAGTGCTTTGTCTGGAGCCGATTTGCCTTATGTGCATCTTGATGTTTCAGGTATTGAAATGCCTTCGATCGATTCAATGGAGACTGCAACTATCGATCGAGATCAGATGTAAACCCAAAATTTATACCCAAAAACTATCCGCCCCTGCTCTCTTTTCAGAAAACAGGGGCGGTCTAGCGGATCATCAAGTCGCAACCAGACTGCCGAGAGGAAATTTCGTTCAGTCTGCCGATATCATGTTGTCATGCACTTTAAACTGATTCTAAAGAACAGCCTCGGCACACAGTTTGGCGTTAGCAACATGATGACCCAAGCGTATACTACCTATATTCATGGGCATCACCTCCTGTATCCTGACGGATTAATATTTAAACGTACAGGGCTATTGCTCTATACATGGACTCCATGAATATAGCACAAGTTTTTAAGGTGAGACCCAACAAATCTAACAACGGATAAAGTTATGAATCTGAAGCATGAAGAAGACAACGATTATATGCTCTTGGCGCAAGAAGGTTTGAGGGATGTATATGACCAAGAACCTGATGGATTATGGGAGCAGACCGAGACAAAGAAAACACTGTGGGATGCTATCCAAAATTTGCCAGCAGAAATGCTAGCAAATGATCATGAAATTGACCCCGATCGAATTTTTGGAAATACTCGCGATCGATCTACTACAGGCGGTCGAGAGCCTTTTTCTTTTGATTAAGCATCTTTCTTACTGGATACCACCATATTTCCAAAACGAACAGAATTTTAGTGATTTTTCGAGTTTGCAGATCGAAAACTGGTTTGTATCAAGACCTTCTGATGCAGAATGGCTGAGAAAATGGTGGAAATTAGCTCAAACCGTTGTAAACTTGCACTCGCCAAGAGGTAGGTATCTATGAAACCAAAATCTATTTTTGTCAGTATTGCTCTTGTTGCTGCGGTTTTATTTCTGCTCAGCATTACGGCTGTGTCTAGGGTATTGAGTGCTAGTCCTAACGAACTATTGCAAGGAGTCAAGACTCAACCAATTGCCGCGAAGTTTTTGCCGAAACGATCGACACTGGTAGCGTCATTGTTAGTTAATCCCGATCGACTGAGTTTGTTTGGCGAATTGGCAGCGAAACCAGGCGATCGAGCGAGTTTAAAATCGGAATTGCTGGCTTGGAAGCAGCAAATTAAGCAAGTCTGGGCGTTAGATTACGACAAAAATATCAAGCCTTGGCTTGGCGATGAAATTACTTTAGCGGTGACGACAACCGATCTCGATCGAATTGCAGAGAATGGTTTACAACCTGGATATTTACTCGCGCTGGCAGTGAAAAAGTCTGGCGTGGCGAAGCAGTCTTTGGATAATTTTTGGCAGAGTTTGGCGATTTCAGGTTCTGACTTGGCTTTTGAGCAGTATCAAGGCGTGGCGATTTTGTCGGCTAGTGCTACTGCAACGAGTCCAGCTTTGGCGGGTGCGACTTTGGGAAAATTTGTGCTGTTTGCCAACGATCCTAAAGTAATTCGGAATGCCGTCAACGATTTGCAAGTACCCGATCTGGCATTGGCAAATCTCGATACCTATCAAAACAGTATGCGGAGCCTAACTTCAGGACGAATTGGTTCGGCGTTTGTGAATTTGGGTGAATTGGCTGGGACTAATGCGGGGGCTAAACGACCCGAAGCGGGACTAGCTGTGGGTTTAGCTTTAGATAAATCGGGAATTAAAGCCGAAACTATCCTCACTACAGATACTCAGACCTCAACCTCCACAACTGTCTCGAATCAGGATGAAAATAATCTCGCAATTTCCTATATTTCAGATGGCAGTACATTGCTTACGGGCCGAGACTTAAACCAGACTTGGCAACAGTTCACCAATTTCTTGCAGTCATATCCCGATTTAAATGCTGTAGTTAAACAGTCGATCGAATCGCTAGAAACAAATTCAGGCTTTAAGCTCGAAGATGCCGTTGCTTGGGTGAAAGGGGATTATGCAATTGGTGTTTTGCCGAATCCAGTCACTAGTCAAGATGCGTCGCCTAACTGGGTATTTGTTGGTCAAAATACTGATGCCAAAGTGGTGAACGAGGCGATGGCGCGTCTGGACAACGATGCCCGTGTTAATGGCAACCTGACTGTGGGCGAAATTCCGATCGACGATCGAAAATTAACGGTATGGACTCGCCTGAGTGCGGTGACAAGCAAGACCAAAAATTCGGCTAATTCTCCAAATGCATCAACTGTGACAGGCACAATCGCCACGGTGCATAGTCAAACGCCCGAATATGTGTTTCTGGCTAGTTCGATCGAGGCGATCGAGTCAGCTTTGAACAGCGATCGAACCCCAATTACAAAATCTCCAACTTTTAAATCGATTACTTCGACCTTGCCTCGCAACCATCAGGGCTACGCTTATATCAACAACACGGCTAATTTAAGCTGGTTGGGGCAGAAATTCCCTGCGATTAAGTCGTCGATCGAACCACTACTGCCTCATGTCAAAGCTCTAAACATTGCGAGTGTGGGCAAGGACAAAGGCGATGCGCCGATTATTCAACGTGGTCAGATTTTCGTGGCATTACAGTAATTTAGATCGGAATTTTAGGTGAACTAAAACCAGAGAATATTAATTTCTTTTAAGTTATGACTACTTCTGAATAGTGAGGTCGATTCACTACGGTAGTATTGGTCTTGATGATTCCGTACCTAAAGATTACCAGTTGGTTTTTGATTGTAGTTCTTACTCAAACATCTGCTTTCTGGGGTTGGCGGTATATAACGATTGGAGCAGTATCACAATGTCCCATTCAGTCAAAATATACGATACGTGTATTGGCTGCACACAATGCGTGCGTGCATGTCCTACTGATGTTTTAGAAATGGTTCCCTGGGATGGATGCAAAGCGAGTCAAATCGCTTCGTCTCCACGTACAGAGGACTGTATTGGTTGTAAGCGTTGCGAAACTGCTTGCCCCACTGACTTTCTCAGCATCCGCGTCTACCTAGGCGCAGAAACCTCACGTAGTATGGCACTTACTTACTAAAGCGATTTGCTGAAGTTTGTTGGTGTTGATAAATGCAATTATTTTTATTCTGCATTTTCACTTAATTTCTTGTTTGGGGATGTCTTCGGGCATCCCTAAATTTTTATTTAGGTTCTAATTCACTTGGCTCACCAGGGTAAAAAGAATCATCGAGAATTACGGATAATTCGTAAACACAATTGTCTGGAAAGGTTTGCGCTGGCAAATTGGTTTCTCCCATCGCCAAATCTCGCGCATTTTCATAGGCTTCTTGGATCGCATGATCGAGATAGGGCTTGAGGCTGGGGTTATCTTTCAGCAACCGTAAAGTTTCACGCCGTTGTAAGCGAATAGTTGCTAACCAGCTACGACTGCGATGTTGAGCTTGATATTCCCATTTCAGTAAATGTCCAAGCAGCACACTGAGCCGATTACGAAGTTCCTGTCGTTGCTGTTTGCCCAAAGATTCAATCTCCTCAATTAAATTCGGCATGTCGATTTGACTCCATTGTTCGCAACGGAGTAACGATGCTTGTTCCTGAACCCAAGCGTAGAAATCTGTTTCGTACAGGCTTAGTCCAGGCATGGGAGTCTTTGGGTTTGCTTCAGACAGGTGCATCAGGTTAGTCCAAACACGGTGATCTTATTTTAATTTACACGATCGAATGAATCTCTGATTTGCCGCATGGGGTTAAGATCGCGAGAGATATTTGTTTAGGTAATCGATGCAATCAAACTCAATCGCGCCACAGAAAAAACCTGAAGAACACCCATTTATTAGCCTGCTCAAGTATGGCAAAGGCTATCGCACCCAGATTATCCAAGCGACGGTTTGTTCTGTCCTGAATAAGTTATTCGATCTTGCTCCCCCTGGGTTAATTGGTGCGGCGGTTGATGTCGTGGTGCAAAAACAGGACTCATTGGTGGCACAACTGGGGATTAAAGATGCTTGGGCGCAGTTGGTGTTTCTGTCGGTGGTGAGCGGTGTGGTATGGGGATTGGAATCGATCTTTGAATATGCGTATGGACGGCTGTGGCGAAATTTGGCGCAAAATATTCAACACGATCTGCGCCTAGATGCTTACGGTCACTTGCAGGAATTGGAATTATCGTATTTCGAGGAGCGGAGTACGGGCGGCTTGATGTCGATTCTCAGTGATGATGTTAACCAATTAGAGCGGTTTCTCGATGGCGGCGCGAATGAAGTGCTGCAAGTGACCACGACTGTGCTGATCATTGGTGGCGTGTTCTTTTATCTTGCCCCAAGTGTGGCGTGGTTGGCGATGTTGCCGATGCCGTTTATCCTCTGGGGTTCGATCGTCTTCCAAAATCGCCTTGCACCTCGTTATGCTGATGTGCGCGAAAAAGTTGGCTTACTTAACGGTCAGCTCTCGAATAACCTCAGTGGCGTTACCACGTGTAAAGGCTTCACGACTGAGGGCTATGAACTCCGAAGAATTGCCGCAGATAGTGAGAGATATCGCCAAAGTAATCGTCGGGCGATCGCTCTTTCGGCGGCTTTTGTGCCTTTGATTCGGATTATTGTGTTTGTTGGCTTTATCGCGATTTTGCTATTAGGAGGGATGGAAGCGGTAGATGGTAGGTTATCGGTCGGGGCT
>JARCMB010000475.1 GCA_030248825.1 Pseudanabaenaceae cyanobacterium MP8IB2.15
AAGGTTTGGTAATCTTCAACTTTGGAGATCGACCTGTAATGCCACAGTTGAGTCCGAGCACGGCTAGCGATCACAAATCCGATCGAATTAGCTGTTGGATAAGGCTCTAGCTTCGATCGAGATGTTTCAGGGATCGTCAGCACTTGTTCCTGCAAATTTTGCCACGCAGGATCGTCGATCGATCGCAAGTGAATCTGCACGTCATAGGTAAGAGTATTCGTACTGACATAAGGCATTTTTCCTGCTGTTCGTCGCAGTTGATCGCCCAAGAGTACCAACTCTTGCAAATGGTCTTTAATGCTGGCATTGACCTCAGGATCGAGTCGATAAACCTGTGGTACTTCCTGCCGCGCTAACTCCTTAGCTTGACGACTAGATTCGGGATCGACTGCCTCTGTGGTTGAGTGGGCGCGGATATCAGTCTCAGAGATTGTGCCTATGCCAAACTGAGGCTCCCAAAAAAATCTCGTACTGAGAGTAGCACTTAAGCAAACATAGGTCACACCGACAACAGTTCGTGTTAACCATTTCTGCCGATGGCAATAAACTAAATTTTTCACTGACTTGGGAAATGTTCCCATATTTTCCTAAGGAATTATGAGTTGAAAAGAGCAGGACATAAGCCGGGTTCTGTTAAATCCAGCTTTTTAGCTAGATTTGGCAGTTATCTATCTAGGATGCCTGTTACCAGACACCTCAAGCGGCTCACACCTGCATAATTACCATGAATATATATGCATAGCATAAGTTCACAGCAAATATGTCGGTAACGGGCGTAAGAAATAAAAACCAATTTTTCTCAAGCCCTCTCGCCTTGCTTCCAACTGGGGTTTACCGAGCCAGAGCCTCTCGACTCTGCTGGTGCGCTCTTACCGCACCTTTGCACCCTTACCGAATCCATCAATGATGGATTCGGCGGTATTTTTCTGTGGCACTTTCCTCGCAATCACTCACACTGGGAATTACCCAGCAGTCTGGTTTTGGGGAAGCCCGGACTTTCCTCAGAGATTTAGGGGAATTTCCCGATCTCCGCAACTACCTCGCCTACTCTTCTGTCTCCTATTTTAAGGGCTATTTTAGGCAAAAAACCAAACTATTTTTGGTTGCTTATTTTGCAGATCGCGATTGCTAAGGTACAATCAACCCAAAAGCGAAAAAGGATATGCATAAAACTGTGATGTAATTCTTCAAAAAGTTCGCTAGAAATGCTTTTGTTATTGTCGTTTTGAAGTGTGAGATTTCTACATGACTGTAAGCTTGACCCGAGCTATCCGTAACCTAAGCATTGCCTTGGGATCTCTGATCTCAGCCAGCCAGCCCCTAGTTGCTGATGCTGCTACTGTTCTCAGAGTCTTGGTTAAAGAAGATTCAGGTACACAAATGCCTGTAGCCGTAACTCAACCCGCAGTACTGCAAATTGAAGGTCAACCCTCTCGTAGACTCGATCCAGGTCGCTGGTATACACTCCCAGCCTCAGCAGTCAGCCGCATTCAGCCCTCCAACAGTGGTTTAACTCAGATCGGCAACAACCTTTACCCAGGCGAGATGATAGTTCGTCCTTGGAGAAGCAAATCGATCGCCGTTAATGTCTTGCCTTTAGAAGAATATTTACGCAGTGTTGTGCCGAATGAAATGCCAGCAAGTTGGCACTTGGATGCCCTAATGGCTCAAGCAGTGGCGGCTCGAAGCTATGCAATTAATACGCAAAAGCAACGTAAATGGGGAGCAGCTCCTTTTGACTTGGTTAGTGATACGCGAGATCAGGTTTACCCAGGATTTTTTCGCTATGATGCCAAACTATCTTTCGCTAAGCCTCTAATTCATGCACGTAGCGATCAGGCTGTGTCTTCTACGGCTGGCTATATGCTGCGTGCAGGCTTCAAAGGCTACTATCGAGCACGTCTCCAACGTAACTGGATTAGCTGGGGTAATGGTTATATGCCAGTTTCAGATGGTCAGCATCTCGATCAAGAAATGACACAGCAGATGGCGCAACGTGGTTGGAATTGGATGCAGATTCTGTCGTGGTGGTATCGCGATGCACCAATCAAGCCATAGTGGATTCGATCGATCGAATCTACCAGATTCAAGCCCCCCAAATTATGCAGGTTATATTTACCTAACTGTTATGCCCCCAACTAAACTTAGCGATCAAGAAATTAAAGCAGGAATTGCTCAACTATCTAGTGGTTGGTCAATGGTCAACGCCAAATTACATAAGTCGTTTAAGTTTGGTGATTTTGTCGAAGCCTTTGGGTTTATGACTAAGGTGGCAATCGTATCCGAAAAGCTCGATCATCACCCTGAACTGTTTAACGTCTATAATCGCGTTACGATCGATCTAACGACCCATGATGCAAGCGGGATCAGCTCGCTTGACCTTGAGCTGGCAAAGCGGATTGATGCTCTATAAGCTGCATAAATAGCTCATGAACAGACCGATTAATATTCTTTTACAAACGACAATTCCTCCGACTGAAGATGACTGGGGGATTGAGCGTTTTTCTTTGTTGACCGAATATCTGTCGATCGCTAAAGATCGAAATGGTCAGCCCCTATTTAATGTCACAGCTCGCGATCGAAGCTCTGATGCAACAGGTAACGATCCTGTTTTAAGTACGCTGGGTGACTCGGACTTCGATCAACTGTGGTTATTTGCGGTTGATGTTGGTAATGGCATTAGCACTCAAGATGCCGCAGGAATTACCGCTTTTCATCAAAAGGGTAAAGGGATCATGGCAACCCGCGACCATCAGGATTTGGGCTGCTCGCTTAATGGGTTAGGTGGGATTGGGGCATTTCACTTTTTTCACACCTACAATCCCGACCCTGACTCCACCCGCCATTGCTGCGATGATACTCAGACTCACACCATCCTATGGCCAAATTACCATTCTGGAGCCAACGGTGATTATCAAGTAATTACTGCTATTGAGCCGATTCATGAATTACTCAAAAACCCTGACTCACCCACAGGAACGATCGAATTTTTCCCTGCTCATCCGCATGAAGGTGCAGTTGGAGTGGCTGGCGATCGAAAATCAGCAAGAGTAATCGCAGTCAGTAAGAGTTTAGTTAGCGATCGACCATTCAATCTTGCTGTAATCGTCGAAAATCAGCAAGACGAACATGGCAACACTTTAGGACGAGTTGTGGCTGAATCTACTTTCCACCACTTCTGCGACTACAACTGGGATACAAGTATGGGCTGTCCGAGTTTTGTCACCGAACCACCTAGCGATCGAATAATCAAGTCATCGCGTGCCCTAAATGACATCCAGACCTATGTTCGCAATATTGCAGTTTGGCTAGCAGGTTAGTCTAGAAAGAGGCAGGATCTAATAGCCAAGTGGATTAGGGGGACGATCTTTCGCGGGATCAGCGGCGGGTTCGGGAAGTTTTGGTCGAGCCGAGGGAGTCTCTAAAAAGACTGCTTGACTTGGCTTTTCTCTGATCAGATGACTAGGTGATTTTTGGGCGTTGGTGACAAGATCGTGCCCTAGAGCTTCTTCATTTGCCGTAAATTGACGTTCTGACCTTTGGAGATGCTCAAGTTTACGATATTGCTCGTTCCATGTTTTTTTAGCGTAGACCGTCCAGCTATAAACGCCAAACACGGTGATGCTAAGTAGTATAGTTAAACCGATCGAGCCTTTTTGTATGATTAGTAAAGATTTCAGCCAAGCAGGTAGTGGATTAGATTTGCCCAGACGCGAAGGCAGCTCAGATACTTTTGGGGGAGATACTTTCTGGGAATTTGACCTAGATTTAGACCTAGATTTGGGTTTTGGCTCTGGAGCGAATCTTTCTCTACTTGCAGTCATTATTATTAATCACTCATCGACACCAATATTGTTATTTGTAGCATACTAATTTTCTTGGGGCAATCGGATCGGGCAGAACTTTTTAATCGATATTAGGGATCTAGTCGTGGGCTAGTTGCCAAAGTGGCACATCTTCAACTATCAATAGACAATTAGCAATCAATAATTAACTGTCACCAATTCTCTAGCCCTCACCCGAACCAATATGTTTAACACCAAACTTCTGAATCATTCTGATGCGATTAATCTCTGGCAGATTTGGCAAAAAACCGCACAAGCTTATCCAAATATTGTGGCTCTGTACGATCCTCACGCTGAGCCTGAAGTCAAGATTACTTACCAAGAGTTAGCCGATCTGATTGCGAGTTTTGGGGCGGGACTTCGATCGCTTGGGATTCAAAATGGCGACATGGTGGCACTAATTGCGGATAACTCGCCGCGCTGGATGGTTGCCGATCAAGGAATTATGTCGATCGGAGCAGCCAACGCCACCCGCAGTTCGCAAGCAGAACGGACAGAATTGCTTTACATTCTCGAACACAGTGACAGTATTGCCTTAGTTGTGGAAAATCTGGCAACGCTCGAAAAACTCCAGCCCGAACTGCAAAGCCTGCCGATTCGTCAAGTAATTTTGCTTTCAGATGAAGACCCACCCACAGGGATGTATAACTTTGAGCAAATTATCGATCGAGGTGAAAACTCTGAACACGATCGGTACCGCCGCGAATTGGGTAATGCCGAAATTACTCGCAACACCTTAGCTACCCTGATTTATACTTCCGGGACAAGTGGTAGACCCAAAGGCGTGATGCTGACTCATGGCAACCTGTTACATCAAGTTAATTTTGCTGTGACCGTCGTGCAAATTCAGCCTGGAGAGCGGATACTGAGCATTTTACCAACTTGGCATTCCTATGAACGCAGCTTTGAGTACTTCACGCTTGCCCAAGGCTGCACCCAGATTTATTCCAACCTTCGATCGATCAAAAAAGATTTAAAACAATATAAGCCTCATTACATGGTCGCAGTGCCACGTCTGTGGGAATCGATTTATGAAGGGGTGCAGAAACAGTTTCGCGATCAATCTACGGCAAAACAACAGCTCGTGAAATTTTTCTTCAGCGCGAGTCAAAGTTACATCAAAGCTCGTCGCTGTTTGCAGGGCTTGGATCTAGAAAATCTCAACCCCTCGATCGCACAGCGTTTGTGGG
>JARCMB010000103.1 GCA_030248825.1 Pseudanabaenaceae cyanobacterium MP8IB2.15
AACCGTAGAACATTTGGCAATATTGCAAATCAGCTTAGGAACAGTGCAAAATATAAGTGAAGACGAGAGGGAATTGGCAATGAACTTAACTCCTGTGTACGAAGAATGGCGACTCAAAACCCTGCAAGAAGGCAGACAAGAAGGTAAGCGAGAAGGCAGACAAGAGGGTGAATTAGCTCTGGTGCTACGTTTACTAACCAGACGCTTTGGCTCGATCGACGATCGACTCAAAATTCAAATTGAGCAGTTGCCTACCACTTTGCTTGAAGACTTGGGTGAAGCTCTGCTTGATTTTTCGAGTTCTGAGGACTTAGAAAATTGGCTTCGATCGAAATAGTGTAACTTTGCGATTCGCACATACTTATCTGTATAGGCAAACTTGATGCAAATCATCGTAACTATTGATTAGACGCAGACCTTTACAGGTAATAGACTAGAGGATATCAGGAATATTAAACCAGCTTTAACTCAGCCACTTTAACTAAGCCAATACGGAGGCGACATCATGGTAGCTCTTGTACCTGCTCTCAAACCAGATATTGCACCTAAGCCTAGACTAACGATGCAGATCGATCGAATCGCTGCCGATACTACAACAATTCGATCGCTCGATTGGGATAGAGACAGATTTGATATTGAGTTTGGCTTGCAGAATGGCACGACCTACAATTCCTACATCATTCGCGGCGAGAAAGTCGCACTGGTCGATACCTCTCATGCTAAATTTCGCCAGCTTTATCTCGATACACTCAAAGCCGAAATCGATCCCGCGTCGATCGACTATCTAGTAATCAGTCATACCGAGCCAGACCATAGTGGCTTAGTCAAAGAAGTATTGGCACTGGCTCCGCACGCAGTTGTGGTCGGCACTAAAGTCGCGATTCAGTTTTTAGAAGACCTGATCCATCAACCATTTGAACGTCAAGTCGTCAAAAATGGCGACCAGATCGACTTGGGTAACGGACATATTTTGCAGTTTGTCAACGCGCCCAACCTGCACTGGCCAGACACGATGATGACGTTTGACCTCAAGACTTCAGTTCTATTTACCTGCGATATCTTTGGGATGCACTTCTGTGACGATCGAACTTATGATGAAGATTTAAAGTCGATCGCGCCTGACTATCGGTTCTACTACGATTGTTTGATGGCTCCCAATGCCCGCTCCGTACTATCAGCGATGAAGCGGATGGATGAGTTACCCGAAATCGGCACTGTGGCTACGGGGCACGGGCCGCTGTTGCGTTTCAACATTGTCGAATTGACTGAAAACTATCGCACTTGGAGTCAAGAGCAGACCAAAGGTGAAACGATCGCATCGGTATTTTATGTATCAGATTATGGCTATAGCGATCGACTATCACAATCGATCGCCAGAGGCATCACCAAAACTGGGATTGGCGTAGAAATGATGGATTTGAGATCGGCTGACATGCAAGAACTGCGGGAACTAGTCGAACGATCGACAGGACTGGTAATTGCCACTCCACCTGCTTCGTTACCAAATGCTCAGGTCGCAATCAGTACAGTTTTGGCAGCCGCAAAAGGTAAGCAGTCGATCGGGATTTTTGAGTCATATGGTGGCGACGATCAGTCGGTCGATATGTTGGCAAATAAGTTCAGAGATTTGGGACTAACCGCAGGATTTCCCCCTATTCGGGTCAAAGAGACTCCTTCTGAAATGCTCTATCAACTTTGCGAGGAGTCTGGCACTGACTTGGGACAGTTGTTGGCACGAAAGCAAAATATCAAGCAAATGAAGTCGATCGATGGCGAACTTGACAAGGCGATGGGGCGGTTAGCGGGTGGACTTTACATCATCACTGCCAAAAAAGGTGAACTCAAAAGTGCGATGTTGGCTTCTTGGGTGATGCAAGCAAGTTTCAAGCCACTGGGTTTAACGATCGCTGTTGCCAAAGATCGGGCGATCGAATCCTTTATGCATGTTGGCGATCGTTTCGTCCTCAATGTTTTAGAGGAAGGTAACTACTCGAAACTGATGCAGCACTTTCTCAAACGATTTGCGCCTGGAGCCGATCGATTTGCGGGTGTAAAAACTCAACCTGCGAGTAATGGCTCTCCCATTTTGGTCGATGCTCTCTCATTTATGGAATGTCAGGTAGTCAGTCGGATGGAAGCCAGCGATCACTGGATTGTTTATGCCCTAGCCGAGAATGGGCGTGTTTCTAAACCCGATACTCTCACTGCCACCCACCATCGCAAAGTCGGCAATCACTATTAGGAATTTGAGTTATGCTCGTTCCTGTCCGAGGCTTTTTCCAAGCTAAACTTGTAAATCCCTTTACCATCAGGACGTTCAAAGGTGACTTGACTGCCATTGTCCTGCCCCTGTATTTGCAGCAGTTCTCGACAATCATTGGCAAGTTTGAGATCTCGTTGCTCGTCATTAGCCTTGTCCGTAGAAGTTTGGGGAATTTCGTTGCCACGCTTGCTTTCTGAGCTAGTCTCCTTCCCTAGTTTACTCAAACCATCAAACATCGATAGAGCTAAAGCTTGAATTCGGGCTGCATAATTAACTTGCTGTTGCTCTTGAGCAACAATACTAGCTACCCGTTGAGCCTCATCAGTACCTGAATCGGGATTACTGCTTGGTGCGTGGGACAAATCCCATTCTTCATCGAATATGTCATCTTTGTCTTCCATCATAAAATCCGTCAAATTAATTGGATAATTCTCTCGTTCAGAGATCGCTAAAATGTTGACGACATGAATATCGACAAGCTGATTAAAAGCAGTAATAAACAGGGCGACATCAACATCAGGATTAGCGGTAATCATCGTATTTTCCTAACGTTCTAGCTGTGGCTTAACAGGCTCTACTTTCAATCTGGGCAATTTGTCAGCCGCCGATGCGGGTTGACTCATGCGCTGAAAGATATGCTTAAAACTAGCCAAATCTTCTGGTGTCATTGACTGAGAAGTAATTTGTCCTTGATCAGTACGCAGGATGTTTTCGCCCATATCATTAGCGATCTCAACATCGCCATCTTGATTTCTTTTCAGGGTGTAATTTTCACCTTGAAAAGTTTCTTTCCCTGTCTGGCTGAGGAAATTATCGACAACGACAACACCTCTAGAACCAGCAGGAGATAGATCGCCCATCTTGGAGATTGTGGTGGGATAACCCTGATTTTGAGTTTTTTAAATGTACAAGGAAGAAATCACTAAGATTTGATCTTCAACTA
>JARCMB010000104.1 GCA_030248825.1 Pseudanabaenaceae cyanobacterium MP8IB2.15
ACAAATAGCAATAAATCTGCTTCCGTTGCCAGTTGCCGTGCCATGCGCTCTCGTTCGCTTCCTGCCACACCAGCCTCCAAAATCCCAGGGCAATCGGTAATCACCACAGGTAACTTCAACCCAGAGATCGCCAATGGTCCATAGACTTGACCCGCTTGGGTCGTTCCCATCGGTGCGCCGACTTCGCCCACAGGCTGCCCCACCAACGCATTTACCAGAGAGGTCTTACCCGCCGAACCAACGCCAAACACGACGACTTGAAATTCGGGTCGATCGAGATCGTTAAATAATTCAACCGATCGATCCATCAGCGATCGCTTTGCCACCTCATCCTGAATTTTTTGCACCTGAAGTTGCAGTGCGACTAAGTTCTCTTCGGCAGCTTCGACTTTATGCTCGGAAATTTCTGGCTCGATCGACTTGGGTTGAGGGCGACGCTGAAATAGATTGACATACCGCCCCAGTGCCACACCCAGAACTGCTACAAGTGCGACCAGAATCGTCACGACCACAACTGCCAGCACGGGCGATATCCCCGCCACCACCACATAAATCTGCACGATCCGATCGATCAAACTCAGTCCCAGACCAGCAATTAGTCCGACACCAGCCAAAACTAGGATCGATCGAAACCAAGGGAGACGAGACATAAATTAATCAACTATTGTCAATAGCCTAACTCTTATCTGTTGATCATTAAACATCGATAGCTGATAATTGATCACTAAACACTGATAATTGCTATGACAATCAATAGTATTCATGGAACTCCTCAAGATGACGATCTGCAAGGAACCGAATCGAGCGATCGCTTTTTTGGTGAAGAAGGGAACGACACGCTTAAAGGTGGAGCAGGACACGACTTTTACCACTATTCTCCTGGCGACGGCTATGACCGCATTGATGACGAGTCAGGAGTTGATGTGCTAGTTCTCAAGCAAATCTTATCTAATGAAGTCAGTGTGGCGATGAGAATCAGCGATGGCTTTTTGGTCGTTGCCCACAATGGTAAGGCGATTGTGGAGATGCGTGGCATTGACTATATCCAAACTGAAGATGGCTGCTTTCGGGTCGAAGACTGGTTGCTTAAATAGGTCTTGCTCCCATCTCCTTGCAGGAGATGGGCTGGGGGTGAGGTCACAACCCTAATTGGATCTGAAAGGCATGGAGAATCTTCTCTTTTGCGAGATGTTCGATCGAATAGTTACGAGCAGACTGCTGCATCACAAGGCGTTTACTGGGATCTTGGGCTAAAGCTAAAATCTGCGCGGCAAATTGTTTCGGATCATCAGGTGGGCAAACGATTCCTCCTGCGGCTTGGACGACATTCGCAACTTCAGTATTTGGATAGGCTGTAGCGATCGAAGCTCCCCCACAGGCAAGAATCCCGCCCAGTTTCGATGGCATCACCAGATCGGCAACATCGGCACGCTGCGGCAAGATATGGATATCGGCAAGATTGAGCAAATCATTTAGTCTCTCTACAGGTTGTAACGGCAGAAACCTCACAGATTCTAAACCTTGGGCAGATTGCTCTAACTCCGATCGAATCGCGCCATCGCCACAGAGCACAAATAAGATTTCGGCGCGATCGATCAGGATTTTGGCAGCTTCGATCGCAATTTCCAGTCCTTGTTTCTTGCCCATATTCCCTGCATACAGAACTACGATTCGATCGATCGGAATCTCTAATTCCACCCGCATCGGACTTGTTTCAGTTAATGGATAAATCACTTCAAGATCGACCCAATTGGGAAATAGCACTAAACGGTTCGGTTTGACTCCCTTAGCTTCTAAGCGTTTTAGCATTGGCATGGCGATCGTTGAAATTCGATCGAATCTTCTCAGTAACCATCTTTCTAATATCTCGATCGAATTCCGCACACTCAACTTCTGCTGGGTATCAGAACCCAACATTCCCATCTCAAAAGCCGCATCTATTTCAAAATCCTGAATGTGCAGCCATGCTTCTGCTCCCGCCAAACGTGCTGCCAACCAACCTCCAGGCGCAGAGGAGATTGCAGGTGCCACGATTAACACCAGATCGGGTCGCCACCATAAGGATTTCCACAGCGCGATTGGAAAGCTAGTCAGGGCAAATGAGAGTAGATGCAGAATCCGTTTTAATCCTGAAGGAGTTTTGGGAACCCATAGTGGACATCGAATGAGATGAAACCTTTCAGACTGTTGGGAGCTATACTACCAAGCTGAGTATCCTTGCCAAATTTGCCAAGCAGGATAGTAGGGTGGTGTCGCGATCGCGCAAATCTCATGCCCTTGTTCTAACAGCCATGTAGCCATCTCACCTGTATACTTACCAATTCCTGTTAGCTCAGGTGAATAATTAAGCCCATAGATCAATATACGCATTGGTTGAAAAAAAACGATCGGGATTGAATGCGATATGACTTTGCGTAAGTCCTATGGATATTAGCATCAACTTGTCGATCGATAAGTTGATTTTCAAGTCTCAACAATTCCTGACGAATTAGAAGATAATAGAATCCCAATCATAAGCAACGACAACGGAGGAGCCATGCCTCGACAGAAGCAAACCAAAGGAATCTGCACCCACTGTGGCAAGGAAGTAGCCAAGGGCAGTGTCACAAAACATTTGGCAACCTGCCCACAGATCCAAGAGTCGATTGGCAAAGCCGAAGGCTCGAAAGCTGTCGCAGAGTCGCTCTATCATCTGCGGGTAGAAGATGCATATCAAAAACAGTTTTGGCTCGATCTAGAAATAGGTGGAACTAAAACCCTGAACCACCTCGATACATATCTTCGAGGAATTTGGTTGGAGTGCTGCGGTCACTTGAGTGAGTTTATGTTGGGTAGTGGCAGACTAGCTGAGACAATTGGGATGCAACGGAAAATCGGCGATGTATTCTCCCAAGCAGAAGAGAAACTCACCCATATCTACGATTTCGGTACATCTTCAGAAACATTGGTGAAATTGGTCGGTATGCGCCTCGGTAAACCCTTGACTAAAAAGCCGATTGCCCTTCTGGTTCGCAACAAGATGCCAGAAGTGCAATGTATCAAATGCGACCAACCAGCAACCCATCTATGTCTAGAGTGCCAATATGAAGATGAAGTTTGGGGTGCTTTATGCGACAAACATGCGAAAACCCATCCGCACAACAACTATGGCGAGCCGATTCCTCTAGTCAATTCGCCGCGCCTCGGCATGTGTGGCTATGAAGGCCCTGCCGAGCCGCCTTACTAACTTCTCTCCACAAAATCTATGCTTTCAATCCCCGATCTCTCTCTAGCTGCATTTATCGCTCCCGATGCCGTCGTGATTGGTGATGTCCAAATTGCTGAGAAAGTCAGTATTTGGTACACTGCCGTGATCAGAGCCGATCTCAATTCGATCGAGATTGGTGAGTGCAGCAATATCCAAGATGGCGCGATTTTGCATGGCGATCCAGACTTGCCTCTGATTATTGAAGATCATGTCACAGTGGGACATCGCGCCGTGATTCATGGGCTGCACATCGGTCGAGGTAGTCTGATTGGGATGGGAGCGATCGTGCTCGAAGGTGTAAAAGTGGGAGCAGGAAGTATTGTTGGGGCGGGAGCAGTGGTGACGAAAGATGTGCCGTCTGGCGTTGTGGTGGCGGGTGTTCCTGCTAAAGTCATTCGATCGATCTCTGACCCAGAAATTGCCGACCTAATCGAACATGCTGAGAAGTATTACAAACTAGCTCTCACACATCGTCTAGCTGCTTCACCATCCTCAGTCGATATTGCCAAGCAAATCTGAAACGATCGATGTATGCTTATTCCTAGAGGTTTTGCTGAGATATCCGATCTAAAATATGTACAGGGTGGAAATTAACGGCTTCATGTAGTTGAAAACACTGTTTGGATTAATGTGAAACATCAAATTGAGATACCAGAAATGCCTACACCGTTGTTGATGTTGGGGCAATCGCTTGATGGACGCTATCAGGTACTTCAGGTTATTGAAACTGGGCGATCTAGTCAGGTTTGTATTGCTGAAGATGCACTTCAGTCAGGCAATCCCCTTTGTCTGATTAAATGTTATAGACCCGCTAGCACAGACCAGTTAAGCCTAGAAAGAGCGCGGCAGATCTTTCACACAGAAGCGCGGAAGTTGAGACAGTTAAGCGATCGAACCGAACAAGTGCCGCAACTACTGGCATATTTTGAGCAGAATCAAGAATTTTACTTAGTGGAAGAGCTAATAGACGGTGTGACTTTGAAAGCAGAGTTGCAACAGCAGTCATATCTAACCGAGGTTGAGATCATTGGACTACTTGTTGATGTTTTGCAAACCTTGAAGATTGCCCATGAATTTGGCGTGGTTCATGCTGACATCAATCCCAATAATTTGGTATTTCGCAATCACGATCGAAAACTGGTTCTGACTAACTTCGCCCAAATCAAGCTAATTAGCACGCCCCGATCTCACTCAGACAGTCTCCCTTCGATCGGTACGCCCAGTTATATGCCGATCGAACAGGCCCAAGGGATCATGCAGCCCGATTGCGATATCTATGCGCTGGGATTAACGGTAATTCAGGCTTTGACTGGCGTACATCCAAGTGAACTGGAATATAACGCTAAGACTGAGACAATCATCTGGTCGAGCCAAACCCAAATTAGTCAGGAACTTGAGGCAGTTCTAGAGAGAATGGTGAAGCGAAAATCGATCGATCGCTACCAATCGGCTTCAGAGGTACTAGACGATCTCAAAATTGTAATGCAGCCATTTGCCGAGACTGATGTGCGGGTGAAGCCGAACAAGTCTGCTGATTCACAAAAGTTTCTAATCATCGGCGGTTTTGGTGTTTTTTCGATCGCTGTATTAGTTGGATTTTCATTTGGGCTGAGCCAATATGTGCCGAATTTATCGCTAATACAAACACCAACTCAAATTTCGCCCCAAACACCAATTCCAACTGCTCGCCCCTCGACGAAGCCCTCGACTCAGAAAACTAGCAAGCCACCTAAGAAAACAGCAAAACTCCAAAAGGTAAAACCAAAAAGTCCGACCAAAGTATCACCCAGATCGATTCAAGCCAATATATCAACTCCAGATCCTACTGCGTCAGTGGCAAAACTGAAGTTAGTCTCAACTTTAGCAGGACACAAAGGTTGGGTAAGAACTGTCGCCTTTTTCCCAAATGGTAATAGTTTTGCTAGCGGTAGCTACGATCGAACCGTGCGGCTCTGGGATCTGAAAAAGCGCACCACTTCGACCACACTCTCCAAGCATTCGGGCTTTGCTTCTGGGGTTAATGCGATCGCTATCCATCCTTTGGGCAATATTTTTGCCACAGCTAATTTAGACAAAACGATTAAACTTTGGGATTTTAAAAGCGGCTTACCGATGCGGACAATTACTGGGCATACCGATCAGGTGTTCAGCGTGGCTTTCGATCCTTCAGGCAAAACGATCGTTAGCGGTAGTGCTGACAACACGGTGAAGTTGTGGAATCTTAAAACTCGCACGCTGATCCGCACGCTTTCAGGTCATACAGCACCTGTCTTTGCTGTTGCTGTCAGTCCTAATGGTAAATTTGTGGCGAGCGGAAGTAAAGATAAAACCATAAAACTATGGAACCTCGAAACTGGGGCAGAAGTCTTTAGTTTAAAGGGACATACAGCTCAGGTTCGATCGATCTCATTTAGTCCCGATCGCAAGACTCTGGCTAGTGGCAGCCAAGATAAAACGATCAAATTATGGGACGTAGCAACTGGCAAGGAAATTCGCACCCTATCTGGTCATGATGGCACGGTGTTATCGGTGGCGTTTAGTCCCGATGGTCGATCGATCGCTAGTGGTAGCTTTGATACAACTATAAGGCTCTGGAATACTGCCACAGGACAACCAATCCAGAAACTCATCAGCCACACTGCGCCAGTATTCTCTGTTGCCTTTAATCCCAAAAATAACACCTTGATCAGTGGCAGTGTCGATAAAACGATTAAAATCTGGCGGTAGGGTTTCCAGATCGGTTTACCCCACACAGATTAAGGGCTGATGATGTAAAAATATATTAAGTCGTACTCTAGCTAAGACAAAAATGATGTTCGATCTACAAGATATGAATGATAGCAATAATCCACTTTTGGCATATTTACAGAAACAGTCGCCAGACACCCTTGCCAAGGTAGCTCAGTCGGTTACGCCTGAAGTGCGCCAGATCATTACCCAGAATATTCAAAATCTGGTCGGAATGCTGCCACCACAACATTTTAATATTCAGGTTTCTACCGATCGAGAAAATCTGGCAGGATTAATCGGATCGGCGATGATGACAGGTTACTTTCTCAAGCAAATGGAAACTCGGATGCTACTGGACGATAATCTTTCAGGCGCAATCGGTCTCGATCGAGAAAGCTAGTGAATTACGGAAATCGGGATTAGTCTAATCGGGATTTCCGCATCTTCATCATTCCTGCGAATCTGGCTTTTTGTGGCTGTGAAACCGAATGCCAAGAAAAATATCGTAAATAAAACCACCGAGGTCTGGTAACTTCATCAGGCCTAGGCTTTGAGGTGCATCATGAGCATCAAGCTGGGGCTTCATTTGATAATAAGCCTTTTGGTAGTTGTACCAAGGCACAGACGGCCACAAGTGATGAATCAAATGATAGTTTTGTCCCAGCAAAAGAATATTGAGTAACCAGCTAGGATAGACTCTGGCATTTTTCCAGCGCGATGTTTCCTTGAATGGGCGGTGGGGCAGATAGTCAAAAAACAGACCTAAAGCCAGACCCATAATTGCCGCAGGAACAAACCAAAAATTCATAATATAGTGAATAAACCCAAACTGACAGCCTGCCAGCACAACTGATAGCAAGATCGCACGACTGATTGCCCACTCAACTAGCTCGTACTTGCGCCACAGTCGTCTTTGGAAGAAAAATATTTCATGATAAAAGAACCGTACCGCAATCAGCCATAGCGGCCCACCCGTAGAAACGAAATGGTCGGGGTCATTTTCGGGGTCGTTGACGTTGGCGTGGTGCTGCATATGGACGCGGGTGAATACAGGATAAACAAATCCCTGTAACACGGCTGAAACGTGACCAATCGCCGCATTCACGGTTCGATTACGATGGGCAACACCATGAGAGGCATCATGAATCACCGTACCGAGCACGTAAAGAGAAACAAAATTAAGCGTAAATACGCACCAGTCAGGCCAGTCCCAGACCCAATAGCCAGTGGTTGAAGCGATCGCCATTATGATCGAACTAAAAAAAACGACCAATGTTGGATTAAATGTTCCCGGCGGGCCCATAAAATCCAGAGGCACAGTCAGGGATTTCCCTGTCTGCTGCATTGTTCACACTCCTTAACTTTCGATAACACAGTTTTGAACTGAATCAATTCTGATTTGATTTAAACCCTTTGTAGTATAGGTCACAAAGCGATGATGTGTATAGTTTTATTACGGATAGTTTCGCTATAAACTTTCGATCACAAGCTTAAGTATCCCAGACAGAATCAAAGTCTACGCCGTGATTTGAACCTTGACTTGGGTTTAGGCTAACAGGTGGAGCCATATTCGGTGGCGCGACCATGCGGACAACCCGATCTTTATGGCTTTCTCGCTGGGTTTGCATTTCGACCGTAATTGCCTCAAACGCTACTTCGATTACGCCTAGAGGTACAGTAATTTGGGTTTTAGCTTCAACAAACTGTGTGCCGTTTGATTTGAAATCCATTAACCAACGGGGCCCATCCACGATCGATCTGGTTTGACAGTCTTTTACCCAAAGTTTGACTAATAATTTAGGCTCAATTTCAGGCAGCCTGATCGATGCCGTAATCGGTGTACCAGAGATCAGTTCACCTGCTGGGATTTCGACAATTGGCACAGGGATTGGTTCGTTGGGGTCGATCGAAGGGAAAGGTGAACTAGCTCTTGATGCAGCAACAACAGGCTGTGGGGGCAAATTAATCGGGGGCTGAACAGGTTTCGCGACAGGGCTTGCCATAGGATTACGGGCAGAATTTACCTTGAGGGGATAATCAAAAACTGTGGCTTCATCCACGACAATATCTCGTTTTACCAATTGCTCTTGAGCCATTAGATGGTCTAGTTCCGAGTCTAAATCATCGAGATCGATAACTTTTTCTGCTGTCGTTCCGATTTCTG
>JARCMB010000476.1 GCA_030248825.1 Pseudanabaenaceae cyanobacterium MP8IB2.15
CGATAAGATCACTACGATGCCAACGATCAACGCCACCCAGTTTGGCTTGAGCACATAGCCGCATTCAGGGCAGCGTCTGGCAGATTTTGAGATGATTTCTCGGCACGCTGGGCAACGGAATTGGATTTGGCTCATATATTATTGGCGCGATCGAAGAATCACGGCAAACATCAATACTGGCAGCGAAATCATGCTTAGGGCAATGTAGTTTTGGGTTGACAGTGCTAGCAGTTCGAGATTAATCAGGTCAGGCGCACCATATTTGATCGCAGCCGAAACGATCAGGCTCAATAAAAAAACTTTTAAGATCAAGAGAAATTGTGGGGTCATGGGAGATCTAGTTCTTGGCTAGTTCTTAGCAATACCGATGATATGAGTGTAAGTGATCCCACCTGTGACATAACCTTTTCCGTCTGTTTGCCAGATCCCTTCGATCGATTCAGCCTTAATCCAATCTTGGGTGGAAATTGCCACAAGTTTAGGTATGGTATTGGAGACGATCGCGATCAGACCACATTTGAGGGCATCGGCTTGGATCAAAACCAGAGTTGCCGTGGCAACAGGTGGACAGGCATATTGTCCGAGCATCACGGGAATATAGGCATTTTTGTGATAGGTGGCGCTTTTGGTTTGATACTCGATCACAGGCTGCTTCAGTAGGACTTCTTGCACCTGATTCACATCCAAGGCTAAACACAGGTTACCTGACTGCACTAACAACAACTTCTCTGTTGCTAACGGCGGTGGCACAAATAGTCGAAATGGTTCGGGCATAGGTTTTTCGATCGCTTAATTCGCTACTCCTGCATGATTTTCACTCGTAAACTGTGACAGCATAACTGCGACTTTCTCTAATAGTTCTGGGGTGGCAAAGCCTTTGGTCAGGTAATCGGTCGCACCTAACCGCCTAGTTTCCTTTGACCATTCTTCGGCGAGACGGGAAGATACAACCAAAATTGGCATATTCATCCCTGCTTGACGGCATCGATCGATCAGAGTAAAGCCATCCATGCCTGGCATCTCGATATCGGTGACAAGAAGTGTAGGCTGACCGTTATTTTGCATCCATTCCCATGCTTCTAGACCATCGCTACAGGTACGAACATCATAGCCCTGCGAACTCAAACTGCTTTCGATCCGACGACGCATCAGCGCGGCATCATCGACTACCAGAATTTGACGGGCAACAACTCCAGTTGTGAAGGCGGAGCTGGTTGGGGCGATCGACGTAGTAGTAGCCATTGGCATCAAGAAGTCGGCTGTGGACTTGAGCAACATGACATCAATCAGGGCTGTAGGATCGAGGACTGGAATCAATTTACCATCGGCTTGGAGGCTGACCCCCATGATCCCAATCGGCGCAATTAACGGGTTAGGCAGAGAATTGACTAGCAGTTCATTTTGACCCACCAGACTATCTGCCATCAGCCAGATTCCCTCTGTGCTATCTAAGCGTTTTGTCCGCACCGCGATCGAATTTGGTAATAGTGCGCGTGGGTTAGCTGTTTCGCCTTGCCAGTACTGGTAAATATCGAGCGCAGGAATATCGCCGACATCCTCGGTAATTGTCATATCGAATAGGGCAGGATTTTCGGTCGATCGGGGCTGACGTTGCCACAGCAGGTCGTCGAGCAACATTGTCGTAAAAACTTCGGCAGTGGGAATCGCAAATATTCGATCTCCAGACTGTAAGAGCATACAGCGCACAAACAAATGCGGGACGGGAATCAAAATCGTGAAAGTAGTGCCGACACCTACCTGAGTATTGAGGCTGAGTTGACCATCAAAAGATCCGACTTGGCTGATCACGACATCCATACCAACGCCACGCCCAGAGATATCACTGACAGTTTGAGCAGAAGTAAATCCAGGTTGGCAGAGGACTTCTAGCAGATCTGATGGCGTGTCGGTATTGGTTAGGGGTAAGCCCTTATCGATCGAGATCTGACGTATCCGATCTCGATCGATGCCGCGTCCATCATCTTTAACTTCGAGCATAAATACACTGCCGCGCCGAGACAGGGCAAGCTGAATTGTGCCTTGGGGGGATTTTCCTGCTTGAACTCGATCGACAGATGAGGACTCTAAGCCGTGATCGTAGGCATTCCGAATTAAGTGTAATAAGACAGGCTCTAGACTACGTAATGTGCCAGCGTCGAGTTCTAACTTTTCGCCACTCACGACCAACTGGGCGGGTTTACCAATGCGGGTGCTGAGGTCGCGTAAGATCCCTCTGGCACGGAAACTGAGGCTCTCAAACGGGACGAGGCGGCTTTCTTCGAGGGTTTGCTGTAAACCGCGCAGACTCAGATCTAGGCGTTGCAAGCTTTCGGATGTTTGCCGTGCAGACTCACCTGTTTCTGACCCAAGTTCGATCAAGCGCAGACTGATTTCGAGTAAACGGTTAATTGCTGTGTAACCTTGGCGATAACGTTCGACCTTGGGACTGTTTGGATCTCGATCGGCTTCAATCAGGGCGTAATCATCTTGAACTTCCCGCAACCGTGAGATGTACTGGACGCTATCCTGCGCCAGTGAGACCAAGGGCATAAGGTTTGAGTGGACGGACTGATAAAATCCTTGGGTGGCACGGGTTGCCATCAGAGTTTCTACCAGTTGCTGTGCCGATCGATCCAATCGCTCCAATGGTACGGGAATTTGGATATCGAGCGTCGGTGACAGTTCCGCCTTTTTTGACCTTTTGGGTTTGACGTATTTGGTAGACTGGGGCAAAATTTCGACGGCTGGCTGGGAATAATCGGAGATGAACTCAGCGATTTCCTGAGGAATTATATCAGGGACTACTGTGGCTAATGGGAGACGACCACCAAGCTTGGCGCACTGCTTGAGCGATTGCAAGTATGTTGGCCATTGCTCAAGCCAAAATTGATTTTCAGTATTGCTCAGTAAGGTCTGACTCTCGGCTAGTAGTCCAGTCCAGTCGGCAGCTAAACCAATTTCTTCCCCAATTTGGCGAAGTTGCTCGATCGCTTGGTGGGCAGCTTCGATCGACTCAGACGGCACAGTTCCTTGGGGCAGCAACTGTTCGATCGCCATTTCTAATTCCAATACCACCAAATCGAATCCTTGTTCGGCGAAATCGCTGGCGAGTTGACTCTGCTCATCCCACTCTTGGGTATAGGTGGTTTGAACAACTGTGCGTAAATCAAGAATTCGATCGACTGATGCCGTTGGTATTTCAGTGTCTCGCAGTTGCAAACTACCTATCAACAATTCGCCCGCTTCGACCAAAATCTGTTTGAGTCTGCCATCAGCTAGTGGTGGTGAAACATCAATGTAGCGCAGGTCAGAGAGTAGATCTTCCAGTACAGTCGCCACCTGTAGGATCGCATTCACCCCAACCGTCACCGCTCCACCTTTAATCGTATGGACGCTGCGATAGAGTTGCTGGATATTTGCTTTCCAGGTATCTTCGCGCAAAGCCTGAACTGTGCTGATGTACTCTTGGAGTGACTTCTGGGTATCGAGATCGAATAGGGCGCGCAGTTCTTGCTGGAAAGAATCTAGTACTTCTATTTCTCGATCGACTTTCTCACCAATGGCATCACCCTTGAGTTCTGGAATATGACCACTATGTTTAGCACAATTTTTCAACGAACTCAAATGCTCTCGCCACTGCTGCCAAGCTGTTACGTCATCGTTTTCGATCAGAGCTTGAGCTTCAGCGATCAGTCTTGCCCAATCCGAGTCAGCCGTGAAACCGAGTTGTTCGGCCCCGATTATTCGCAAATCTTCGATCGTGCGCTGGGCAGATTCGACAATATCAACTGGCACGGTCCCAGTGGATGGCAGCCGATCCAACGCCATATCAAAATCTAGGGTTACCAAATCAAATCCCTGCTCGGCAAACTCTTGGTGAAGCTGGCTGAGCTCGTTCCATTCGGGTAAATAAGTTTGTTTAACCGCACTGTGAAGTTCTTCGATCCGACGGATCGAAGCCATAGGTATATCGTGTTCCGCTAGTTCAATACTCGCGACTAGTAACTCGCCGACTTCGAGCAAAATCTGCTGGAGATTGTTATCACCTAATGGTGGGGATGGATCGATGTAGCGTAGATCCGACAGCAAATCTTCGAGCACAGTTGCGACTTTGAGAATCGCTTGTGCCCCGACCGTTACTGCGCCGCCTTTGATCGTATGCACACACCGAAAAATTTGCTGAATATCAGACTTCCATGAGGTTTCATCCAACCGATCTACCGTACTGAAATAGAGCTGGAGATATTGGGGTGTATCCAGATCGAATATGCTTCGGAGTTCTTGTTGCAGTTGGGCTTCGGTAGTAGACATAGGTTTCAGCAAAGAACAGCAATCAATTCGATCGATTATTGATTATTTATGATTGACTCAGGATCGATATCGATCGTTTGAATCGGTTTAACTTTTGATTGGGGTAGTCGGAAGAATTGCACATCCTCCAGTAAACGGCGAGCGAGTTCGCCCATTGCACCCGATTGGGTACGTGTCACTTTTGCCTGTTCGGCGGAGCGTTCTGCTACCGAGGCAATATCTTGAATCGAGTCGAAGCTGCCTTTAATTGCCACGGCGATCGAACTGGCTGATAGAGTCACAGCTTGCCCGACTTTTGCCACTTGTTCGGTCACAGTTTGGATATTGGTAAATGACTGGTTGGATTGGTCTACGCCAGTACTAAACTCCCTCACCAAGCTGCTGACATCACGGACATCTTGGTCAATCCCTGATACGACAATTTCGATAAAGCCTGTGCGCTGTTGCAGTGTGATTAGCCCTTGATTGGTTTGGGTTGCCAGATTATTCACCTGAGCGGCGATCGCCTCAAATTCTCGCGCTACAGTGGCAAACTGATCGGGTTCTTTTTGTTCGATCGCGCGGGCTGCCACCATCGAAGCGTTCATTGCTAGAACTTGGGTGAGTGATGCCAGACGTTTTTGGTCTTGCACGAACTGTTTTGCTAGGGCGACAAACTCACCTAGGGTCTTAATCCGTTGCACCATCTGGACAGTAGCTTGTTGTAGTTGTTCGATCGAAGTCGTCAGGCTGATAATTTCGCGTCGTCCTTGGGTCACAGCTTGTTGGGCTGACTGGACGGCAGCATCGGCGGTGATCGCCTGTTGGGCTGATTCTTGCGCTAGTTGGTTAACGCTATCCATGCCAACACGAGCTTTGACTGCCAGATCATCCTGTTCTTGGGCATTTTGGGATACGTCGATCGCCAATGTTTCCAATCTTTCCGCCCCACTTGCCACCTGTTGGGCTGTCTGCAACACTGCTGCCATCACACTGCCCAATTGCTCGATCAGACGGTTGAGCGTATCTGCCACTAGCCCAGTTGCCAGATCGCTAACCTGCGCTTGCACAGTCAAATCACCCAATTCCAGCTCCGATACAACATCCAACAAATGCCCAACCTCATCTTGGAGATTCAAGCTCTGGGTTTCCACTTCAGCTTTAGCCGCAGCTTGCTCAGCTTCACGCAGTTGAATGCTGCCTGCCATTTTGTTAAACACATCAGACAGAGTACCGATCTCATCTTCGGCACTGACTTCGGCACGTTTGGTGTAGCTGCCTTGAGCATAAAGTTTGGCGACTTGTTCTAATTGCTTAATTGGTTGACTGACTAGACGACCGACGAGGCGCGACAGCACAGCCCCAATTAGGATCGAAATTGCGCCAATGCCGCCAACTAGTATAAAGGTGGAAAATCTGAGATTATCAAGGGCTTCGTGTCCAGTCCCCCGCATCAGCACACCGACGGCTTTACCTGACTCGCTCAAGATCGGCGCGGCAGCGATCGAATATTTGCGAGCGCCAATTACAGCTTCATCGGCTCGAACCGTCCCAGTAGAAATTGGGGAGTAAGAGGGACCACCCAGAAATCTCCACTGCTCTAAGGTTGTCGTCGCAGGATTTTGCATCGCTCGTTCGGAGAGCTTTGTGGGAAAGGCTTTAGGGCGAATGTTCTGATCGCCGATCAAAATCCCACCTGAGGCTAAGCTATCTCCAACCGTAATCGCGGCAAATCCACTACCAATAGATTTGTTGGTTCGATCGACAATCGCCGTTTTGGAGTTGAGAATTTCGCCAAACACAATCGCGCCGACAATGGTTTGGTTGAGATCGCGGATCGGACTAATCGTATAGCGGACGAGAAAGTTAGGCGTAGTGTTGGTACTGCCCAACTGATTGGCTTTAAACGGATCGCGTGTGGCAAATTCGGCAAACGGCAACAGCTCGTTGGAAATCACTTCTTCACCTGAGGCGAGTGACTTTGCCACCAAGCCGTTCGGGTCAAATTCCTTGCCAATTGGGTTACCATCCGAAGTTTCGATAATCCGCCTTGTTTTGTCTACTAGAGTAA
>JARCMB010000105.1 GCA_030248825.1 Pseudanabaenaceae cyanobacterium MP8IB2.15
CTGTCGCCTTGCCACCCACAGCCCGACGCATCACCCTAGAGGAATTAATTACTCAGCTTGAATCGATCGCGGCTTTAGTCGAACAAAAATCAGGCAAACGTCCACGGGCGCGTCCACCTGCAAAGCAATCTCGTCAAGCGGCGATCAGAGCGATCACCCAACTTGCCCACAAAGAAAATTTGTCGGAAATGGTGATCGAGATCGAAAAATATTTCAGCCAAGCTCCTCTGCTGTATCAAGATGGCATCGAGCTTTCTGAGTTAGCTCAAGTATTTGGCGATCGAGTTGGTGTGTTCTGGGGCTTACTATTTCTGTCAGCTCAATCTAAAGTGGAGTTATTTCAAGCAGATTTCTATGGCAAAATCCAAGTCGTGCCGATCATGGTGCCGCAGTCCGAAGTGGTTTAGCTGGGCAATAATCTCAACAATTAGCTCAACTGGAGCGATCGTTGGTCTGGCAATCAGTCCGAGTGTGAGCATGGCTCAGATCGGCCAGTTTAAGGTTAGCCAATTTAAAGTTAGCCAGTACAGGCCAATTCCGCTCACATCAGACCAAGTAAACGATATTCTGACCGAGCGGGATATTCCCACAGGGCAAAAAGGGTTTGCCAAAGATTATCAGGTTGAACTTTCGATCGACGATCGATTAGAAATTTCGGTCTCCTCCAATGCCTTCGATCCGATTGTGAGTTTGTTGGGCAAGGATGGTGATGCGATCGCCGAAAATGACGATGGCGGATCTGACGGCACTGATTCGTTACTGTTTGTCAAAATCAAAAAAGCTGGGTCTTATATCGTGCGGGTGCAGTCTTTTGGCGGTAGCAGTGGCGGTAAGTTCATGCTCAAAGTCACAAAGCTCAGACCCGTAAACTAAACCTCGCCTAAAATTAGACTGGCTGAATGTCAGGGCGGAGATGGCGCGCCCGATTGAGGTAGACATGCTTAATTTCCACTTGCTCCAGCGTTGTATTGATGTGTAACAAAACACGAATGCAACGTTTCAGCCCATCCTTGACATACATTTGCTGCACATCCAACAGGGGGACATGCTGCCAATGCGATCGAGATCGCGCAACCTGAGCAGGAAAAACCACGTCAATATCTGAAGTAACTGAAAAAGTCACACTGACAATTTCTTTCGGGTCGATTTGATTAGCCGCTTCGATCGCTGCCATCATCTCCAATACCGCCAACTCGATCGCTTTAAAACTGTTTTCTTCAACAGTTGTAGCTCCACGCACTCCACGTACTCGCCAACCCACGCTCTTATTTCCTCTGAATAACCTTTTCCTCAAGATCATAATATCGGTTGAATTGCTAAGATCGAACTAAATCAACAACTAACAAATTTATTTAAAAACTAACTATATGGCGAGTGTCAAAATTCAGGGTGCAGAGCATATTTATACCCTTACACCCGAAACTGATGCGCCTTTTACGCTAGTTTTCTTGCATGGTTGGTTACTTAGTCAAGCTTACTGGCAGCCTCTGATCGACAAGCTCAAACCCCATTTTCAGTGCCTTGCTTACGATTTACGTGGGTTTGGTCAGTCTCAGTTGGGCGATCGACGCGAGTATGCCCCACTCAGTTATGCCTACGATCTCAAAGAAATGCTCGACAAGCTGGAAATTGGCGAGGTTTGGTTAGTCGGACACTCGCTCGGTGGCAGTATTGCTTTATGGTCAGCCAGTGTTTTGAGCGATCGAGTCCAAGGGGTTATTTGCCTCAATGCGGGGGGTGGGATTTATCTTAAGGAAGAATTTGAGAAATTTCGCCAAGCAGGGCAGTTAATTCTTAAGTTTCGACCACGTTGGTTGGTGCGGATGCCTGGGATCGATCGACAATTTGCCAAAGATAGTGTCAAACTCCCGCTAGAAAATTACTGGGGTAAACAAAGAGCGATCGATTTTGTGGGTGCTAAGTTTGAAGCGGCACGGGGAACCTTACTCGACTCCACTAGCCCCGAAGAAGTCCATATGTTGCCGCAAGTCGTCTCAAAATTAACGCAGCCAGTTTATTTTTTTGCAGGCAGTGACGACAAAATCATGGAACCCAAGTATGTACGTCATCTTGCCAGTTTTCACGCTTTATTCAACGAGTCGGGTGATAACGTGTTTGAGATCCCTAACTGCGGACACATGGGGATGTTAGAGCAAACTGAAGAACTCTCTCGACTGATGATGCAACTGTTGCCTTACAATCAATTATTGAATCCCGACTCCTGACTTCTGATCAAGCATGAACATTACTGAATTTTTCCAGCTTCGCGCTGGCACATGGAAGTCACAGCGTACCAGCCATCAACCCGCGATCGAACGATCGGAAAGTGCTAACTCTGAGATTCAGGTCGAGTTTTTGGAGTCGATCGACCCCCAAGTAGCCAAATTCTCCATGCTGCATAGTTTTGGGGCTGAAAAAACCTTATGTGGGATTGCAGTCAAGTGGAAAGGCACGGATAAAAGTCAAACCCAAGCCCAAAATCAAGACGGATCGACAATTCTTGTGGCGATCGCGGGTGAAGATCCCCAGCAGGGTAAAATCTTGCGCCAACAGGTCGGTAGCGATCGGGTTCCTGTAATTGGACGCTATTCGATCGGTGATGATGACGTACTCAGCTTAATTACTGAATCTGATGGGTTACACGCTGAAGAAAAAATGTGGTTCCCCCGCCCGAATATTTGTATGCGGGCTGGCTTCACGGTTGATTTAACGACTGGCTCTGCGGCAGAAACCGTGGCATCTTTCTGCACCGAAATTCGGATCGTGAAGCCTTCGATCTAACTTAATCTTTGGTTTTCGATTTTCAACTATTAGCAATGCTGAAGAGGAGTTTGAAAACATTCCACGCCCACAGTAAAGCCACAAATCCACCGAAAATCGTTAAAGGTACAAGCAGTAAAAGCCGCCAACGGTTGACTTCTAGAGCGATCGACGTTGCCCAGACTTGCCAGACCACAAACCAACCCATCACAGCGATCGCCAGCAATCTACTCCAAGCTCCACCCACACTCAAAGCAGGGGCAATAAATAGCCAAGGTGTACTGCCAAAGCCAATCAAAGTCAGCAAGACCTGAAGTGAAATCGTGCGCCCAAGTACCTGTGTGAGTAAGCGCAGTAAACCTGCAAAGATCGACCAACCAACTAACCCGATCGACACAGACAAGGGGATATTCCAGGCTTGTTGTCCTAACCGCAAGACTTCTAGGGCATTAACTAACACAACTACCAGCCCACCCGCAATTACGGATGGATTCGATCGCAAGTAGGTAAAAGTTGCCTGCGGTGCAAACAGCGAACCATAGACATTTTCAAGGAAATAATCAACTAATCTCGATCGAGGACTGCGATCGAATGGTTCAAGTGTTGGCGTTGTCAAAGCTGCCAAAGAGTTTTCTGCTTCATCCATTGAGATATCTTGGGTAAATCCGAGAAAGGCTACCCCCATAGTTTAACGCCTTCGATCGTGCGGGAAAATTAAAGTCTTACGGTGCAAGTCTAGCTTTGCCCAACCGAGTTGATTTGTACCAAGTACTGATTGCAGGAACCCAAGCTTCAAAATGGGGCAATATCAGTTCGCATAATTGTTGAATTTCAAGCTGAGCATCTCTTTTGCCTCTGAGATCGAGAAAGTGCATCAGCGATCGAACATTAAAGCTAACGATAAAGTGTTGCCGATAATCAAACGGCAGCTTACCCCGTGCGTGTTCCTCCGCCATCCCAGCGATCATATCTTGTTCGTATCGACGCGCCGCCTCTCCGCACCAATCTAAATCTTTTTGTCTCTGCTCTGGCGAATAGAAATATTTCTTGCCCTGTCGATCGCTATAGTTCCCAACTGGTCGCAGGTAGAAAACATCTTCTAGATCTCGTTTAGCTTGCGCCGCCTCTATCACCCTCAGCCCTGTGTATCGGGCTGATTGCACATCAAAACTCACAGAAACCCGATGCGTGCGGGCTTGTTGCATCACACTATGGGGAAAGAATCCGCAAGCCAAGGTAATTTGAGGGTGTTCGAGCGGCCCGTAATGCCCTCTTTCTCCTGCGAGCAGTTGCTTGATAATAATTTCTCCACATTTCGCTTCATCTGGGAGCTGACTGACATCCCAAACAAATTCCTCACTATAATCCTGATGCATGGCAGCATAGATTACCTGTTGCGGCGAGGGCGTGGCTTGTATGACTTCGACTCGAAATCTATCCATGACTTGGGTTACCTAGAGCTAGAAGAAGCATAGAATTATTATTGTAAAGTCTCAGGCCCCAGACATGACATTTACCTATGACATTACCCGAACGAGATCGTGGACTGTTGATGATTATCACCGCATGATTGATGCGGCAATTTTAAGCAGTGATGACAAGGTTGAATTACTTGAAGGTCAGATTGTCCAGATGAGTCCACAATATGCTCCCCATGCCGCTACTACCCATTGGGCTTCCGACAATTTCAGAGAGTTATTGAAAAATAGGGCTACTGTGCGGATACAGTTGCCAATCACCTTGCCACCTCGCTCGGAACCAGAACCAGATATCGCAATTGTGGTCGGTAATCCTAGAAGTTATATCGATCGACACCCTATGCCTGCCGATATTTTTCTGTTGATCGAAGTTGCTGACTCAACTTTAGAAAGCGATCGAAACCAGAAAGCCACGATCTATGCCCAAGCAGGAATCCGCGAATACTGGATTTTAGATGTCAATGCTCGTCAGGTTTACGTTCACCGCCAACCCGATGGAGCAATCTACCAGCAAGTTAATTTGCGAAGTGATAGATCCTCCTCTATTTCTTCATTAGCATTCCCAGAAATCAGCATTCCATTGAGTTTGCTTTTCCCCTTTGAGGATTAAATCAATCTACTCGTTATCAAGAATATCAATTAGAGCATCAGCCTCAGCCACAGCAGTTCGAGCTTTTTGGTAAACATCCTCAAATTCTTGGTTGGTCGCGCTCAGACCTTGCATGATCATGATCGCAAAATACTCGCGCTTAGTCATGCCCTCCACTAAAGCATCCATTTGCTTGTCATAACTAATTGGGAATGCGCTATCAGTTCGTCTAGTTGGCATCAGAAGTTCTCCTTACACTGGTCATATAGTATTTTTACACCAAATACACTTCAGCATTCATTTGCTCGATAACATTTGCAAGAACGCCACTTCCCAAACTAGTCTTGGTTGGATATAGCCTTGTAGCTGTTTCTTTACCTGTTCTAGACATTCGATCGAACGCATAAACCCATTCGATCGCCAGTAAAAATTTTGTAAATAGTCAGCTAGCCATAATTGCGACTCCACATCCAGCTCTTTCGCAATTTGCCTTGCTAGGCTCAGGGCGGCTTTGGGATTATTTGGTAATTGTTGAGCCGACTTGAGCAACTCTGGCGGCAGCTTTTGAAACTGCTCGAACGCCGCGATCGAATCTCCCACCGAACCCTGCGAGATCGAGATCATTTCATCGGGTAAATCGGCAAGCTGATTTTTTGCCAAAACTTGCTTAATTTGTTCAGCAGATAAGCGGGAAAACGGAATCCTCTGGCAACGCGACACCAATGTCGGCAAAAGCGAACTAGAGTCGGGTGCGATCAAAATAATCGTGGCTTGACCAGGCTCTTCTAGGGTTTTGAGTAAGCCATTAGCCGCAGATTCTGCCATTGTCTGGGCTTCAGTGATAATCACCAGAGATCGAAGGCTTTCTAAAGGGGGATGACTCAAAAATTCACCGATTGCTCGAATTTGCTCCAGACGGACTTGAGGCGCGGCACGGCGTTTGAGTCCAGCCGCTTCCGCTTCCTTTGCCGTGAGCAGCTTACCTTTTTCGGTATAGGTTGGCTCGACCCACAAAACATCAGGATGGTTTCGATCTCGCACTCGTTGCTGAGACTTATTGTCTCGCACTAACATTTCGGCAAACGCTTGGGCAGTCAAACTCCGCCCGATGCCTGCAATCCCTGCAAATAAGTATGCAGGTGCAACTCGGTCTTGTTTTAACGCCGATCTGAGTAATTCGATCGCCTGTCCCTGACCCACAACAACACTAAAAGCATCCATTAGTCGATCGTGACAGGTTTACTCAGTATCCGCAATCCCAAGTAAACTAGTAAAACTATTCTTAACCAATCAAGTACTGAAACCACGGCATTATGAACTTAAATATTCCACCTGAGCAAGTAATTTTATACGGCATTGCGATCGCGGCAGGGCTGATCTACGTGCCATTTTTCGCCGTGGCCTATGCCCGTGTCACGATTGGGATGGACTACAGTGCGCCTAGAGCGATGTTTGACAAACTCCCTGCCTATGCCCAAAGAGCAACCTGGGCACATCAAAACTCGTTTGAAGTTTTTTCGTTGTTCGCGGCTTCAGCTCTGATGGTCTTAGTTTCTGGTAAAAGTTCAGAATCTACAACAGTTCTGATTTTGGGGTTTCTTGCCGCGCGTCTGGCTTTTAGTTTCTTTTATATTATTAATGTGCCAATCCTTCGATCGCTAATGTGGGCAGTCAGTATGGTTGTCATTGCGAGTCTGATCAAAGCTAGTCTAAGCTAAAAGCTA
>JARCMB010000477.1 GCA_030248825.1 Pseudanabaenaceae cyanobacterium MP8IB2.15
GCTTTAGGGCGACCCGCTCTCCCATTAACAGAGTTGCTAGACTGCTGGTAATTTTGGCGATTTTTTGACCTGACTGACAGGTACTACCTTCATCAACACGAGGATCGACTTGGGTTGCAGGATCTAGTAAGTGAAATACCCGCGCCGCGATCGATAAACCCGCCACCACACCATCAGCTTTAGCAATCCAAACTGCCTCACCTTGGGGGGATTTGCCATCAGGAAAAAGCCCATCGGTAGTTCGATCGCCACGTCCGATGTCTTCACGTAACCAAGACTCGATCGATGGGTCTAAAACAATATTTGGTAAGAGCATGAATTTTAACTAGAGTTTTGTTCGATCTTTATTCGATCGTGACTTACAAACGGGCACGGCGGATCGCTTCATTACTGACTGCGGCTAAGTTGACACTGAGAGAGTCTTTAAAAATGCTGTAAAAAGTGTCCTGAGGTACACCAGCATTTGCCTGAGCTTCTACGATCTGGGTAAGGAGAACCTGAGTCGTTGGTTTACCAGGCAGCGGCTTGATCGACTCGATTTTCCACGATCCCGTCAGGCTAGCCAGATCGCCATCAATCAGGCGAAAGTCGATTTGCTTTTGGTTGGTTTCCGTAATTGCGATTTTGGTGCGCGATCGAACATTGATAAAAAACATTTGGCGACTATCGACCTGCTCTACAACTTTTCGATCGCCGTTTCTTTCTAGGACTTTGCTAGAAACCATATTAGGAATGAAGTATGGCAGTTTTTCATAGTCAGTCAATACATGCCACACAGTGCTGGGCGAAGCTGTAATCAACACTCTTGCCACATATTTACCGTCTTCCCCTGCGACGATTACCTTACCTTTCCGCAGCGAGTCACGTTCGATCCCTGTTAATCGATCGAGCGGCCCATTAAATAGCTCCGCTTGAGCTGAAGAGATATAGACAGAGAGCGCACAGGAAAAAACAAGGACGCAACCCACACTAATTTGCTTCAATAAACTCAATTTTGTGATGTTCTTATGCATATATACCTTTGAGTTAGAGGATTTGGATTGGTTGCGGTAAGCAAAGTTCTAGATCGGGTGGATCGATCGCTAACTTACCGATTTTACAGCCTGTTAACGGGTGAATCCAGTCAGCAGCGATCTCAGTCAAGGGCAGCAAGACAAAAGCTCGATCGACCATCCGAGGATGTGGAATCGTTAGATGTGGCGTATCCAGAACATAATCTGCATAAAGTAATAAGTCTAGATCGAGCGTACGTGCCCCCCAACGTTCGCGTCGCTCACGACCAAATTGGATCTCCATGTCTAGGAGCAACGTGAGTAAAGCTTGTGGCATCAATGTCGTAGCCAAAATCGCACAACCATTAATATAGTCTGGCTGTGACGATTCAGGATCGAGCGTAATTGCCTTAGTGCGATACCAGCGTGAAACCTTGACAATCTCAACCTCTGGAAAAGTATCTAGCCGTTCGATCGCAGCTTGGACAATTGCCAAAGAGTCACCTAAATTGCTACCTAAAGCGATCGCGCAAAGGCTAGGATTCATCAAAACTTGTTACTAACAGCTAGTCGATCTTAATATGTTCTCTCACCCATTGGCGAAATGCTCTGAGCGCGGGACTAGTTCCTGTAGTTCGGCTCATTTCCGCAAACCGCGAAATACCATCAATTACAGAGATGCTTGAGAATGTCGGACTAGTCTCAGATTCGATATATTTGCCATTGCGATATAAATAAATGCTGAGCCTACGTTTGACATAGCACCATAGCTCAGGCACTTTTAAAGCTTCATAAGCACTGAGTTGAGTTTTTGAGGTAACATCCACTTCAATAACTAGATCGGGGGGTGGATCGATTTTCAAATCCAGCCTTTCCTTCCCAATCACCAAAGCTTGATTTTGAATGTAGAAACAGTTATCAGGTTCAATGCCAAATAGCATGTCTTCGCGCTTGAAAGTAGCCGAGCCATAACACTCTCGATCGATATTCAGTTCATCTAGCAAAATCTTGACCATATCACCAATGATTTCTTTGCTAAACTCATGCTCTGGTAGCGGCATTCTAATTTCCAAAGTATTTTCGCTATAGGCAATTCGAGTTGCACGTTTTTCACCAAGTTCGGTCAAAATTGCCTCAAATTCTCGCCAGCCAACATCATGGAACAACACCCTCTGCCCAGGAGGAACATCTATTTGTCTCAGTTGTAGCATCACCATTGAATTGACCAAGCTAGAATTTGACTGCGTTTTATGTACTTTTATTAAAAAATCGTCTGCCTTACTTGTAGATCTTGCAAAACTTTTAATGTAAGTATATTATGTTTAAAAGGACTATCCTATTCCCCCCGTGTAGTCCTGATATCCCCGAAATGGCAATTGTTTCCGAAAGGGACAAGCGCAAATTAGTGAGCCTAATCCATTCTTTACAAGGGTAAGGTTGTTACTGATGCCGAAGGGATACTTTATCTTCTTACTATCTTTATTAGATTTCAAAGATTCTCGATCTCCATAATCAGTTTGGAAATCAACTTGGAGTCCTCGGCTTCTGGGGTTTTGTCTAGATAAGTTTCTAAATCGAACAGAGCTTCGGTATAACGCTCAAGTTGATAGCAAAGTAGACCTCGATCTCGTAACTGAATTGGGTGATCGGGATAAAGCATCAAGACGCGCTCCACAGCAGCTAAAGCTTTATCAAACTCACTCTGACGAAGATAGATCTGCTTGAGATTCATCAACATCCGCTCTAAAATCCGCCGTGTTCCAACTGGTTGGAGATATTCTGTTTCCAGCTTGATGTTCTGACCATAGACTTGAGCCAACCTGATCGCGCAATCCTCCTCAAATAAGATTTCGCCGCCAGCAAAAGGATCGATAAACACAGAAAC
>JARCMB010000106.1 GCA_030248825.1 Pseudanabaenaceae cyanobacterium MP8IB2.15
ATGATGGACCAGTCCAATTGGTAATTAACACGCCAAATCTGACTTTCTTCACCAATAATGCCAGTATTAGTGGAGTTACTGGTGTTCGTTCGGCTGAAACTGTTTTACGTTTTGGGTTCGACCTCAATGGTGATGCCGACGGCACGAGAATCCTGGGCTTCACTTTTGATGATGGAATACTAGGCGGCGGCAATTTCGATCAACTTGGTTTTTCACCCATTGTCATAAGTCAGGTTGGCGTTAATACCGATGACTTAGTGATTCAAAATAATAGATTCTTAAATGTTGAGAATAATGCCATTTTTCTCAACAGTGCTGCGGGCAGCAGTACAGACAATGTAACCATTACGGGTAACTCGATCGATGGAAATAGTAAAGCTTCACAATCGGGCATCCGTATAATCAATGCTAGCAACGTCGATATTTTCAACAATGACATTACCGACTACGAACGTGGTATCACGCTAGATAGTATTACCGGTTCAACAGATGTCAAATTGAACCATATAACTAATACACCTAGATATGGTATTCAAGTTGCTGGGGTAATGGAAAATCTGGAGATCAATGCAAACCAGTTCACCAACGCCGATACAGATGCTGAGCTTCGTGGTGCTATTGTGTTTTTCCCAACCTACAATGACATCGGCACAAATCAGGTCGGCGGTAATACTATAAATGGCAATGGCGTAAATGGGGTCTTCATCCGACCAGGGGCGGATCTTAGCAACACGACGATTGACTCTAACAACTTCCAGCAGGTTGGTGCGGGAGCTACAGGTATTGTCAATGACAGCCTCAATATTGTTTCCCCCAATAATTTCTTTGGATCTGGAATAACAACCCAAGCTGGAGGTGCATTTTTGACTGACACTACGCCATTTTCATTACTTCCTTATGCGATCGCTCCCTCGTTTTAGTCGGAAATAATAGAGTAAATTGGGTAACGACTGGTTAATCAATCGCTCATTACTATCTCTATATGCGAACAGAACGAGATTCGATGGGGGAAATGTCTATACCCCAGACGGCTTACTACGGCATCCAAACGGCAAGGGCGATCGATAATTTTGCGATTAGCGGAATTAAGCCTTTGCCTGTTTATATTGATGCCTGTTTGATGATCAAAAAAGCTACGGCACTGGTAAACGCTGAGTTAGGCTGCATTCCTGAAGATATGGGCGCGTCGATCGATCGAGCTTGCGATCGAATTCTTGGTGGCGAACTGCGCGCTCAATTTGTCGTGGATATCTATCAGGCGGGAGCTGGCACTTCACATCATATGAATGTGAACGAGGTGTTGGCAAACTTGGCTTTAGAGATCATTGGCGATCGAAAAGGCAACTATGCGCGGATTAGCCCTAACGATCATGTCAACTACGGTCAATCGACCAATGATGTGATCCCGACTGCGATTCGGATTGGCGCGTCGATCGCCCTAAAACGTTCACTCTATCCAGCTTTAGAGAACTTGCACGATCAGCTCCAACAAAAGGGCGAGGAATTTCGTGACGTGATCAAGTCAGGTCGCACCCACCTCCAAGATGCCGTACCTGTGAGACTGGGCGATGAGTTTCTGGCTTATGCTCAGATCGTTGCCGATCACATCAAAAGAATTAAATCAGCCCAAACCGATCTGTTTCAACTCGGTTTAGGAGGGAGTGCCGCAGGTACAGGGATGAACACTCATCCAGAATATGCCGTTAAAGTTGCCTTGAAACTAGCCGAAATCACAGGCTTCGATCTCAAACCTGCGCCCAACTTGATGGCAGCGATGCAAAGTATGTCAGGCTTTGTGCATGTCTCTGGCTGTCTGCGAAATCTGGCGCAGGACTGCATCAAAATCGCCAACGATCTACGCTTGCTCGACTCAGGGCCGAAAACTGGACTCAAAGAAATTCAGTTGCCACCTGTCCAACCAGGTTCATCGATCATGCCAGGTAAATACAACCCTGTAATTGCCGAAATGACCAACATGGTTTGCTTTCAAGTGATGGGCTTAGATACGGCAATCGCGTTTGCAGCTCAAGCGGGACAATTGGAACTGAACGTGATGATGCCTCTAATTGCCTACGATCTGCTGCATAGTATCGAAATTTTGGGTAATGCCTTGAATGCGCTGGCTCTGAAATGTATTAACGGTATTACCGTTATGGTCGATCGATGCCTAGCATATGCCGAAGGTAGCCTCTCTCTGGTTACCGCACTCAACCCCTACATCGGCTATCTCAACAGTGCCGATATTGCCAAAGCATCGCTTGCCACAGGTAAAACCCTGCGCCAGATTGTGCTAGAACAAGGGCTAATGGACGAAGCTCAATTAGCCGAAGTCTTGAATCTAGAGCAAATGAGCCGATCGATCGAGCCGTCGCAAGAATAATTACAAAACCTTGTGGGTGTGTGAGTGTTGCTTGACGTTATCTTCTGCTGTAACTATACGTTCGGCATTGAGAATGCGTTTTTTCTCTAGAGAAAAGTTAAAGTCTGAGTATGTGTCACCGATCGAGATAAATCTTTGGGCTTCAGGGCGAGTCTTATAAGTGCGGGCGGCGGCGATCGATCGATCGAAAAATTCGCTACAAACTTGGACTTCTGAGCCAAATATGCTGGCAGGGAGTTGAGCCGTATTTTCAGGATTTAAAACATCACCGAGAGCCGTAGCATATGCCAACTCGTATGAAGTCGGAATTAGCTTGAAAATTGCCTCTAGTGCCGCAGAGGGAATCGGTTCTGCCACCTTAACTTGCAACACTTCCCCATCAGATTTGATAAAGCAATTTGCTACACCAAGCACTATGTAATCAGAGGGTTGCAAGTCTGGAGCATTTGGATATGACATAACTGTTACCAATTAGGGGAAAGCGAAAAAGTAGAATCTAGTGTGATCCAACTAATAGCTTACCGAAATGTTGCACTGCCAGTTTGCCATAATCACTAAATGCCATGTTGCAAGAATTTAGTGACGACTCCCGACGCTGACTCTAAGATTACAGTGCGGGCTTTTCAGTAACACTAGCTACTGCTTCGGCTACACGCTGAGCTTTAATCACTGTCCGCCCGACAGCAATGTTTTTGATATCGATAACGAATTAGACCAAAATGTCTCTCTCTCCTTGGCGATCTCACCTCGCCCGTAATCTCTCTCAACATCTCAGCCAGCCCCAGTCTCGATACCTGCAATTAGCAACTGTCGGCATGGATGGACGACCTGCTAATCGCACAATTGTGTTTCGGGGCTTTCTCGATCGCCCAGATCAACTAAAGACAGATCAACTAAAATTTGTGACTGATGTTCGCAGTCAGAAAGCTAGTCACATTCAACACAATCCTTACGGAGAGGTCTGCTGGTATTTCACAAAAACTCGCGAACAATTTCGGATTGCGGGGACTTTACATCTGATTACTAGTGATGAACCTAATCCATCTATGCAACAAGCTCGACGGATCGGATGGCAAGAACTGTCGGACTCAGGTCGATCGCAGTTTGCTTGGGCAGATCCAGGCCAACCCAGTGCTGATTCATCAGAGATCTCTTTAGGCGAGCCACCCGATCGAGATCACCCACTCAAACATTTTTGTCTACTGTTATTAGAGCCGACCCAAGTTGACCACCTAGAGCTACGTGGTAATCCGCAAAGTCGCTGTTTGTATGTGTGTGATCTCGATCGCAATTGGAGTTCACAATCGATTAATCCCTAGCAATATTCAGATTCACAGGTTTAAATCCCATGGGAAATTCAGGTCGCTAGTTGCGATTGAGTAAGTGGTGATCGATCGCAATTACTAAGGTGACAGACATCACTTCTAATCATCATCTGTCACTGTTACGCTTAGATTAAGCAGGAAATCGTTTACCCCCAGCTCAAACTATGGAAAAGATCTCTAAAAGTATTCCTAACTTAGAAATTATGAATGGTAAGCCCTACATCAGGGGGATGAGAGTTGGCATCATCATTGGCTTGGTTGCCTCTGGTAGAGCAGTAGAAGAAATTCTGCAAGCATACCCGACTTTAGAAGAAGTAGATATTGATACCGCTCTAGTTTACGCCGCATCACGAGTCGTTGAGATCGAATTCTCATTTAAACCTGCTTATGCTTGATCTGCGAACATAAGAACTTTAAGCAAATCGAATTTGGAGATAGTCATCTTCCATCTTGGCACCACAGGGCTGTAATACCGAAAGAGCTTGGGGTAAGACGAGATTACGTCGATGATTACCGATCCGAATGTTCAGCTCATCACCTGTTTTCGTGAGTTCGATTTTCTCTTTGGGAACTCCTGGGAGATATAAATCCAAGCGGTACTGATTATTTTCTGTCACTACTCTTAAAGTAGTTTCTTTATAATAAACCTGAGTCGGATCTTCATCACCGCAGAGTGTGTTTTTAAGTCTCTCTAAAGCTTCCAATCCACACATCTCTTCAGGATAGAGTGGGATTTCTCTAACTGGGAGCGGATGAAAATCATTGTGAATTTGTTCGCAGTACTGCTTCTGTGAATCTTTCCAAGCTTTGAAAAAAGGATCTTGGACTGAATCAGGAATAATCCGATTGGCAATTACCATATCTGTTGCCACGTTGTAGAGACTGAGATAAGAATGCGCGCGCAAAGATTCTTTGATTACCATCTTTTCGGGATTGGTGACTAGACGCACTGTTGTTACAGTATTGTCTGTCAGCACTTTTTCTAGGGCTTCCAATTCTTCATAAAATTCATAAGGCGCATCCATCACTTCACGGTTTGGTAATGAGAACCCTGTAACACGCTTGAAAATCGGATCGAATACAGGGCTGAGCAACTGAGCCATTCCCTGCAAAGGTTTGTAAAACTTCCGCATATACCAACCTGCAACTTCGGGGAGAGATAGCAAGCGTAGTGCTGTGCCTGTAGGAGCTGAGTCAATAATCAGAACGTCATAATCTTTCTCATCGTAATGACGCTTAACTCTGACGAGACCAAAGATTTCATCCATCCCTGGTAAGATCGCGAGTTCTTCAGCTTGTACGCCTTCTAATCCTCTGGCTTGCAAGACTTCACTGATATAACGCTTGACTGCCCCCCAGTTACTTTCCAATTCGCGTAGGGCATCCAGTTCTGCACCCCAGAGGTTAGGTCTGACCAGTTTTGGATCGTGCCCCAATTCCATATCAAAGCTGTCTGCTAGCGAGTGGGCAGGATCTGTACTGAGTACCAATGTTTTATAGCCAATTTCAGCACAGCGCAAACCAGTTGCTGCCGCTACGGAGGTTTTGCCAACGCCACCCTTACCCGTCATTAAAATGATTCGCATCTTTAAACCCAAAAAATAACAATAAATTTAAAAAACTTAACATCTTTACACAATCCTAACACTTGGACTGCTGAATGCCTCTGGATCTCGACTGAGATGGAAAAAGTTCGATAAACACCAGAAATAGAGGGCTGGAATTTAGACCGCAACTAGGCGAAAATATAGCTATTGGTCAATTTGCAATAGTTTTTAGGTTTTAGGAGTCGCAAAGTTGTGAAAGAGTTTAGCGATGATCCTCGTGGTTTGTTGATGCAATGGTCGATTCGATTTTCTAGGGTTGTTGGTTCGATCGCTACAGTTAGTTTAATTGCGCTGTCTAGTTCTTGGGCGATCCCTGCGATCGCTAAGCCAACCGAAGACAGGCTCAGTCAAGCTGTAACCGATCTAAAACTGTCGGAGCGCAAGTGGATTGAAGTGCGCCTTCGATCGCAAAGACTAGTTGCCTGGCAAGGCGATCGAAGCGTCTATGCCGTGACTGTCTCGACTGGAAAGTATTCCACCCCCACACCTGTCGGCACTTTCAAGATCCAGACTAAAATCCGCTTAGGTCGAATGCAAGGGGCTGACTACGATATTGATGGCGTGCCTTATATCATGTACTACCATGGTGGCTATGGCATTCATGGGGCTGACTGGCATCGTAACTTTGGTAGGCAAGTCTCTCATGGCTGCACAAATGTGGCAGTCGATCATGCAAAATGGCTATTTAACTGGGCTGCGGTTGGTACACCTGTGGTGGTGAGAGAATGAAAATTTGATAGAATCAGGTGCAGAAATGCTGAGGAAAATGACAGATGGCAGTAACTACTAACTTAGAACAAACTCTGCTTGAAACATTGCGATTTCTGCCTCAAGCCCAGCAGGCAGAGGTTCTCAAATTTGCTCGTTCTCTTCGTACAAGCTTTACTGACCAGCCCTTAAATATATCCTTACAACAAATCGCTAAACTTCCGATTGCAGAGCGTCATCAGCTTCTTGCTGCTTATATTCCTGAGATGGTTCAAGATTTTTTAACCGATCCTGAACTCACCGAATTTTCAATCCTTGACACCGAAGACTGGGAAGGCTAACCATGATCGCTCCCAATCGTGGAGAAATTTGGTTGGTGGATCTCAATCCTACCAGAGGGCAAGAGATGCAGAAAACCCGTCCTGTTGTTGTGGTTAGCTCAGACTTATTTCAACCAATCTTGCTACGAATCATTATTCCGATAACAACTTGGCAGGAAAAGTTGATCAATCGTCCTTTTATGGTTAAGATTCCAGCCACATTAGACAATGGACTGGATCGAGATTCTGCTGGGAATATTCTTCAGGTTCGTAGTCTATCAACCGAGAGATTTGTACGTTGTTTAGGGCAAATGTCATCTGAACGAATGAAAGAACTGTTAGCAGGGCTAATCATCTGCGTTGAGTACGCCCCAGACAAATAGTTTCAGCTAATGAGAATCAGAATATTTGATAATTATTGCTTGTTAACTCATAATTGTTCATTGTTCGCTGATAATTATTCATGTTTGCCCAATTCCGCGTTCAGTATCCTCAAGGCAGCATCAAAACTGAAATGATGCCCAAAGTTGACGGTTTGCACGTATTTCGGGCGACAGTCGGTCATGGCGATCTGGTTCTGGGAACTGGTACTGCTGCCGATCCTGATTTAGAAATAGCTGAAGATCGGGCAGTCAAGCGAGCTTTGACGATTTCAGGTATTAATTTTGATAGTTATAGTATGCAAGCAACGCTGATGCCCCAGCAAAAGATCAATAATCATCTGGTTTTACAGTCAAATCCTCAAAACAATCCAGAATCTTTGCCATCAAGTTCGCCAACTTTCCCGCAATCGATCGAACAGCTTGACCTATCCAATCTCAGTCCAGATTATCAGTCTGAATATAGTTCCAGTTACGATTCTGGTTATGAGTCTGATTATGAGAGCGAGTCCAATTCAATCATCGATCGTGCACCAGAACCAAGCATTCCAAGCGCAACCACAAAGACCGCTAGCAAAGTAGAAGTTCCAGCCGAAATCTCATCTGAACCGATCGATCTATCTGATGTCTTAGCCCAAACTCAAGTAGAGATGGCACGTTTAGGCTGGGATGTGGCTCAGGGGCGAGAATATCTCCAACGTAATTTCAAAAAGCGATCGCGTCAGGAATTAAGCACCTCCGAAATCACGCAATTTCTCAGCTATCTCAAATCGCAGCCCACACCCCAGAATCTCTAAATGAAAAAGTGGTATTGGGATAAGCGATCGATCCCGCCTAAATTTACAGGGGCGCAGGTATGGGAAGCCTTATTTGCCGCCGAACCGATTACGGCTTTACTAGAAAGTCCTGCCACAGCTCGATCGAAGATTTCGCGCTATTCGATCGCCGCAGGCAAACCACGTCAGATCTGGACACCGCCATTAGGTGAGATTATGCCATGTCTACGCGAACTAGAAGCTCGGACTCGATCGACATATCCTGCGTTAGATCTGCCTGACATCCCTTTTACTGGTGGCTATCTGGGGTGGTTGGGATACGATCTTGCTTGGGAAATCGAAAAACTGCCATACCTTAAGCCCGATCTTCTTCCTTTTCCTGTCGCATTTTGGTATGAGCCAGAAAGCTTTGCTGTGGTCGATCACGATCGAGATCTGGTGTGGCTAGCCGCAAGTAGTTCAGAGCAGTTATCTATGCTCAACGATCGGTTGTTAAATTGGATATCC
>JARCMB010000478.1 GCA_030248825.1 Pseudanabaenaceae cyanobacterium MP8IB2.15
AGACTCCAAAGACCACCTAAACAGGACTGATCGATCGATCTGATTTGTGGCAGGATTTCTCTAGTAACTTCGACTAATCGAATTGGCATGGATCTAAGAGGCAAGTCCAAGCTTAGAACACAATTTTTTCGGCGATCGTTCGCCCTTCATTTTTGAGATAGTCCAAAAAGGTTTGTGCCACGATCGAAAGTTGTTTACCCGCAGGATAGACGACATTCCAGTGGCGTTGGATCGGGAAGCCTTGGACATCTAAAACCACAATTTGACCAGTTGAACCTTCGAGTGCCAAAGTATAACGAGAGAGGACTGAAATCCCCAGTCCACCAGCGATCGACTGTTTAATCGCTTCGTTGCTAGATAACTCTAGCCTGATCTTGACTGAAATCTTGTGCTGATCGAGAAATTCTTGGACGGCTTGACGTGTACCAGATCCAGGCTCACGCATGATAAAAGGCTCATTCATCAACCGTTCGATCGGAATATTTTTTTCCTGCGCCAAAGGATGATTGCAGGATGCCATCACGACAAGGGGATTTTCCAGAAATGGGTAGGAAGTGACATCGATATTTGTGGGCATCTGGCTGGGAATATAGAGATCGTCGCGGTTTTCGACCAAACGCTCGACGACACTGTCATGATTGGTGACTCTCAGCGAGACATCAATGCCAGGATAACGTTGACAAAATGGTCCCAACAGTCGCGGGATAACGTATTTTGCGGTTGTAATTACAGCTAGACGCAGTTTGCCCTGTTTCAATCCTTTCATGTCGGCGATCGTCATTTCAAATTGCGACAATCTACCAAATATTTCTTGACAGGTTTTATTCAGCTCATGTCCCGCATCGGTGAGATAAAGTTTTCTGCCCACCTGCTCGAATAATGGTAAACCTACAGCTTTTGTGAGCTGCTTGATTTGCATCGACACAGTGGGCTGAGTCAAGAACAGTTCTTCGGCGGCGCGGGTAAAACTACCGTGTCGGGCGGCAACTTCAAATACTTGGAGCTGATGGAGTGTGGCTTGCTTCAAGAGAGTGACTCAAATTAGTGTGGGAAGCTATCTAAATTACCTTACCTTATTAACGTGAGTTCGGGTTAAGCAGAAGTTACAAGAGCAGGATCAATATGCAAAGAAGGCTATTTCGGTTAATCACCGATCGATCGAACATAGCAGGTTTGGTATTAAGTAGCGTAAAATTGGACTCCATCTGGCATTTGCGAACTTTTTATGCATTCCGATTATCTAGAGAGAATTTTGACTGCGCGTGTCTATGATGTTGCCCAAGAAACACCACTAGAAATTGCCCCAAATCTATCGGCACGACTGCATAACAAACTCCTACTGAAGCGAGAGGATATGCAATCTGTATTCTCGTTTAAACTGCGGGGTGCATACAATAAGATGGCACAGCTATCACCTGAATTGCTAGCTAAGGGAGTGATTGCCGCTTCAGCAGGAAATCATGCTCAAGGTGTTGCCCTTAGCGCGGGTCGATTGGGAACTCAAGCAATCATTGTCATGCCCTTGACTACGCCTCAGATGAAGGTGGATGCAGTAAGGGCGCGAGGTGGGATGGTGTTGCTGCATGGTGATACTTATGATGATGCCTATGTCTATGCTCGTAAGCTAGAGATCGAGAAGGGCTTGACATTCATCCATCCGTTTGATGATCCAGATGTGATTGCTGGACAAGGCACAATTGGCATGGAACTGCTGCGGCAATGTCAGCAACCGATCGAAGCAATTTTTGTCGCTATCGGTGGGGGTGGGCTGATTTCTGGGATTGCTGCGTATGTGAAGCGGTTACGACCTGAGATTAAGATTATTGGCGTTGAACCAGTGGATGCTGATGCGATGTATCAATCTTTGCAAGCAGGGCATCGGATTAAATTAGCTCAAGTCGGTCTATTTGCTGATGGTGTGGCAGTCAAAGAAGTTGGGGTAGAGACGTTTCGCCTCTGCCAGCAATATGTCGATGAGGTGATCTTGGTCGATACGGATGACACTTGTGCCGCAATTAAGGATGTGTTTGAGGATACTCGATCGATTCTAGAACCAGCAGGGGCTTTAGCGATCGCAGGGGCAAAAGCTTATGTCGAGCGTGAACAGATTCAGGGTAAAACTCTGATTGCGATCGCCTGTGGTGCGAATATGAACTTCGATCGACTTCGTTTTGTCGCAGAACGAGCCGAGTTTGGCGAACGTCGTGAAGCCATTTTTGCTGTGACAATTCCCGAAACTCCAGGGAGTCTGCACAAGTTTTGTGAGTGCCTTGGTAAGCGCAATCTCACCGAGTTTAGCTATCGAATTGCCGATGCTGACAAAGCGCATATTTTTGTGGGTGTCCAAATCCAAAATCGTGCCGATGCCGCAAAAATCGTCGAGACATTTGAAGCTAAAAATCTCAAAACGATCGACTTAACTGATGATGAATTGACTAAGTTACATCTGCGGCACATGGTGGGGGGTCGATCGCCGCTAGCAGATCACGAACTACTCTATCGATTTGAATTTCCTGAACGTCCAGGCGCATTGATGAAATTTGTCAATTCTATGAGTCCAAATTGGAATATCAGTCTCTTCCACTATCGTAATAATGGTTCTGATTATGGACGGATTGTGGTTGGCATTCAGGTACCACCAGAGGAACTATCTCAGTGGCAAGCATTTCTCGATACTCTTGGCTATCGCTATTGGGATGAGAATCAAAATCCTGCTTATAAGCTATTTTTGGGATAATCGATCGAACTTTCTAAGAAAGCCGTAGCAGGTAAGTTTAAA
>JARCMB010000107.1 GCA_030248825.1 Pseudanabaenaceae cyanobacterium MP8IB2.15
CCCAAACTATCTCTGCAACGATCAAGGGTGAAATTTTTAGTAAAACCTCACCACATTCGGCTCTTTGGACGAGTTTTAAAGCCTGTTGAGCTTGTTTGGGCGGCTCTCCTGTCAGTAATCTTAGAATGATATTTGCATCAACCCACAAATCAGTCATGCAGATCACGAATATACTTTTGCACAACCATATCAGCTACTGTTTGACGTACTTCACCCATATCCTGATGCACTCTTGTCGTAGGTAATATGCCAAAAAAATCACTTAACTTTTTAGGCTTTGGCGATTCCCTTCGGGATGCGTTCCGCCGTAGATGAATTTCATCCCCATCTACGACAAGCAAAACCTCATCACCACCATGCACACCCAACCTTTGCTGAATATCAGCAGGTAAAGTTATCTGACCATCAGGCGAAATTTTTATGCTTAGTTCTAACATCGGTTTAGCCTATTGTCTTCTATCGATGATAATTCATTGGGAGTTGAACCGCGATCGATTGGTATGATCGGTTTAATAGAGCGATCGAGAGTTATGGTTGCAGAAATCCCTAAACTAATTACAGCGCAAGGATATCGTCCCCAAGCAGTAGACACAGGCATAGAGATAGACCCGCTCTGTTTTGCTCTGCTCCGCCAAAAACGGTTCAGGAGCATTTACAAATGGGAACGCAGCTAAATCGCAGTGCTCGTCAATTTTTGATCGATTGTTTCCGTCGCTAATTTGCTCATTTATCCTTTGCCCAATTTAGCCGTAAAAATGTACTTTGGAATAACCAAATCAGCCACATTATTAATAACGGACTGCCATTACACTGCCGCGCATAATATACTTTGCTCCTTCAATGTCCACAGGCGTGCCAATTTTGACTTTATCATTACCAAAGATCACACCATCACTGGTAACTTTGGCGTTAGCAGATAAGGTAACGGCAAAATCTCGTACATAGGTGTCAGCTAAACGTGGATCGGGAACAGCAACAACAGTTCCATCCATTTTTGGCACAGGAATCTTAGGAATCAGCACCTTGAATGACTTGATTGCTACTTCGCCGCGTGGTTGGCTGCGGATGATAATGTCAGTTTTTTCACCCGCTTTGATTAAATTGTCAGGATCAACTACAGTCAGCCCTCGCACCATAATCTCAACTTCTACAGGTTTGGTTTCGGCGGTAACAATCTGAGCGATCGAATTCCCGTTATTACCTGGCACGAGAAACAGCCCGATTAAAGCTAGTGAAATTGCCGCGATCGCCCCTAAATCCAAAATACTAACCTTGCCGAATAAGCGACCCTGCCGATCCAAAATTGCCATTTTAGTTATGAGTTTTTAGTGATTATGCCGTTAGAGATTATAGTCGAACGATTGAGGCAGCAAATTATTCTGTGTCCAAGCAAGTCTCTAATTATCTTCTGAGATCTCTACTACCTTGTCAAAATTTGAATTTGCAATTGCTGGTGTCGATCGCGAAAATTTTTCGAGGATTGGACGTTATGCGATAATCATGGCACTTAATCTAAGCCAACTGCTAAATCGCTAACTGTCGATCGATAGCTCCATAATCTATGCGAATTCTATTTCTCCATCCCAATTTTCCCGCTCAATTTCGCCATGTCGCGACCATACTCGCCCAAAACCCGAAAAATCAAGTGGTGTTTGGCACTAAAACTGAGAACAACAACACCATTCCAGGTGTCCGTAAGGTGATGTATGCTCCCAATCGCGATGCTCATCCCAACACTCATCACTACTTGCGATCGACCGAAGATGCGGTGCTGCAAGGACAAGCCGTATATCGGATGTGCATTGAACTCAAAGCCAGTGGCTTTGTGCCTGACTTGATCTGTGGACATTCAGGCTGGGGCCCAACTCTATTCGTCAAAGATATCTTCCCAAACGCGCCTCTTTTAAGCTATTTCGAGTGGTATTACAACGCCAGAGGGTCTGATGCTGACTTCGATCCCGATGAACCACTCAGTGCTGATGATTTTCCCCGACTCCGCACCAAAAATACGCCAATCATGCTGGACTTGGTAAATTGTGACTGGGGTTTATCGCCAACTCAATGGCAAAAATCACAGTTCCCGCCGATATTTCAGCCCAAAATTACAGCTTTACATGATGGGGTTGACACAAATTTCTTTAAGCCCGAACCAAATGCCAAGTTAGTTTTACCAAATCTCGACTTATCCCATGTCGATGAACTGATTACCTATGTGGCGAGAGGAATGGAACCCTATCGCGGCTTTCCCCAGTTTATCGAAACCCTCGCCTATGTACAGGAACGCCGTCCCAACTGTCATGCGGTGATTGTGGGTGAAAATCGGGTTTGCTATGGCAAGGCTGCTCCTGCTGGCATAACTTTTAAAGACATGATGCTAGAGAAATTCCCTCTGGATCTATCGCGTGTCCATTTCACGGGTGGCTTACCATATGGTCAATATCTCAAAGTCATTCAAGCTTCATCTGTGCATGTCTATCTCACTCGTCCATTTGTTCTATCTTGGTCGATGATCGAGTCCATGTCCACTGGCTGCTTGGTTTTAGGCTCAGATACTGCACCTGTGAGAGAAGTGATCCGCGATGGTGAGAATGGATTGTTAGTAGACTTCTTTAATCCCAAAAAGATTGCCGATCGAATTGACGAGATCTTGGATCATCCCACCCGCATGGCGGAGTTACGAGTAAATGCACGACAGACAGCATTGGAACGCTACTCCCACGATGATTTACTCGCTCAGCAAGTCAAATTACTCGAAGCCGTCGCTAATCGATCGTTGCCACCAAAGTTATCGATTCCAGGCATATCTAATCCTGAATTATTCATGTCTGAGTCTGGTCAAGCATCAGCCAAAAAATCAGACAAGAAATCCAGCAAAAAACAGCGTGGTTTTGCGGCATTAATTGACAGCCCAGCCAAAGATTAGCGATCTAGAATGAATGTAAAATCTCAGTCTGAACGAAAAATCATGTAAAAAGCAATATATGAAG
>JARCMB010000479.1 GCA_030248825.1 Pseudanabaenaceae cyanobacterium MP8IB2.15
ATCTTGCTCCCCCTCGCCCCTAGGGAGAGGGGGCTGGGGGGTGAGGGTCTTTGCGATACCCTCAAAAACATAACTTAAAAAACACCTTTAAAAAAACAGATTATGAAATGGATTTATATAATTGCAGGAATTGCTTTTTTTGTAAAAATGCTATTTTTACCCAACCCTGCCCCTAGCTTGCCTTTCTCGATTGTGGAGGCGATCGCCCAAGATAGCGGTGTCAGTAATGTGGTTTCAGGAATCATTTTCCGCAACCGCCTGTATGACACCATTTTTGAAGTAATTGTCTTCACGATCGCAATCATGGGCGCAAATTTTTTACTTGCCAATGAGAAACCATTTACGAGAATTTATCAATTTACCGATCAAACTTCGATTGTGCTTGCTCAACTAGGAGCTACTATTGCCGCTTTAGTAGCGATCGAGTTGGCAATTCGTGGACATCTTAGCCCTGGAGGAGGCTTTGCGGCAGGTGTGGCAGGCGGAACTGCGATCGGTTTGATTGCGATGACATCCCCTCCAGAACGACTTCAGAGGCTATATAAACGCTGGCACGCCGCAACTTGGGAAAAGATATCAGTGCTGATTTTTATTATTTTATCGGTGATCACTCTCTCAGGGATAGAACTGCCTCACGGTAAGTTAGGAGAGCTAATTAGTGGTGGCATGATCCCAATTCTGAATATTCTGGTTGCGATTAAGGTTGCACTAGGTTCATGGTCTGTGGTATTAGGTTTTATTCGCTATCGTGGTTTGTTATAGCAATTTCAGCAACTCTCATTATGGAAATTAAACCTAAATTTGCCTCTAACTATTGAGAATAATTGCAATAATAGAGATTAAAAGACCTATATCTTTGTCTCCAGTAGTGCAAAAAACTTTAAATCTTAAATGAAGATGACTAGACATGTTTCGAGAACACTATTAAAAACATCTGATTTTCATTAAATCAATGGTTTAACTTTAAGTTCAAGGAAAAAGCTTCAGATTTAATTATTTTGAAATCATTGTCTAGTAAGGCTTTTGCACACTAATTCTGTAGTCAAGGAATCCTAAAAGTCATAATGAGAGTTGCTAGTATTAGAGGAGGTTGAAAATTTTTAATGTGTTCTACTCCTTAAGTGATTAGACGTAAGTAGGTAGGTAAAAGCTAGGCTTTCTCTCGCAATACATAGCCCACGCCTCTAACTGTATGTAATATTCGTTTAGAATTACTGATTTCTAATTTGATGCGTAAGGCACGAATGTAAACTTCGATAATATTGGATTCACCCATAAAGTCGTATCCCCATACAGACTCTAAAATTTGGTCGCGAGTTAACACCTGTTGTGGATGGCGCATAATGAATTCCAGCAGATCGAATTCTTTGGCAGTAAGTTCAATCTTTTGACCTGCACGGTAAACTTCCCGTGACGCATGACTTAATGTGAGGTCTTCAAATTGAATGAGATCGGCAACTTCAGGATACATCCGTCGCATTCTTGCCTTAATTCTGGCTAGTAATTCTTCAATACTAAAAGGCTTGATCAGATAGTCATCAGCTCCCGCATTCAATCCTGTAATCCGATCGCTGATCTCATCTCTAGCCGTCAACATGATGATCGGAACTTGCACCCCTGTTTTGCGGAGACGAGTGCAAATATCTAGTCCTGATATTTCAGGTAACATCCAATCTAAAATCACCAAGTCGGGCTGGGTGTCACGGGCGAGGGTTAATCCCTCTAGTCCATTGGTAGCGATCGTGACGTGATATCCTTCCAAACGGAGTTCTGAGGCAATAAACTGTGATAACTTGGGATCGTCTTCCACTAATAGAATGCGATCGTTCATCGTTAAGGTTTCCATATTGGTAGTGTGATTGTAAAAATGCTACCTTCATTCGGCTTCGATCGAAGAGAGATTTTACCATTCATACCCTCGATTAAGCTTTTCGAGATCGCTAGCCCCAATCCTGTACCATCCCTAGAGCGTGTAGAAGCATCATCGGTGCGATAAAAACGCTCAAAAATTCGCTGTTGATGCTGCAAAGAAATGCCAATGCCGAGATCGCATACATGAACGATCGTTCGATCGTCTGTGCGATCCAGTTTAATCTCCACAGGTTCAGAGGAATATTTAATCGCGTTATCGACTAAATTAATTAATACTTGCTGAAGTCTATCTTGATCTGCGAGAGCGATAATATCTTCATCAATGGGAACTAATTTCACGCTGCGATCGCTGACTTTGGCACTCATTGCGGCTACTTCTGCAACCAATGTATTTAAGAAAACAGGAGCTTGGCGAAAGTGTAAATTCCCACTATCTGCCCTAGCTAAGTCGAGTAAATCTTGGAGCATTTGAATTGTGCGTTCGGTCTCAGCACTTGCAGTTTCCAGAGCTTGCTTTTGATAGATACTAAGATTATCACCTCGGCGCAGTAGGCTTTGCAAATAACCATCAATGACGGTTAATGGGGTGCGTAGTTCATGGGAAACATTGCCGACAAATTGGCGTTGCTGCTCCCATGAACTAGATAGACGTAGCAACATTTCGTTAAAAGCTTGAGCGAGTCCTCTAATCTCATCAGGAGCTTTAGCAAGTTCTAGTTTGGCGGAATTTAAATCTTCAATGGAAACTGTGCTAGCAATTTCGCTCATCCGCGCTAATGGATAGAGTGCTTTACGAATGCGATGGGCGATCGCTATAATCAAGACGAATGTCGCCAAAATGCTGACAATAATTAAGCCATAGATGCCATTATTGAGCTGACCTTGCTCAGTGGTTATATCTTGTGAGAGATAGACTGTTCCAACTGATTTTCCTTTAATCATCAATGGCGTGCCGCACATCACCACATAGCGATCGCCAAATTTAATTACCTGTGGACTGATAGGAATCTGTGTGGTGGCAATAATACTACTCGGATCTGTCTCTGAACTATTGCTTTGAACAGATCTAGCAAGCATCTGTCCATCGGGACTCTGCACTAAAATTGATAATCCTGAAGTTGAAACTTTGGTAGTTGTTCGCTCGATCCCAGTCTTAAGATCCCCCATTTCCATATACGTAGCCACCTGTTCGGGAAAGCGTGTAGCAACATATTCGAGTAGTTGCTTATGACTGGTGATTAACATGCGCTCCATTTGCCAGCCAGCCCAAAGTGAGACACAACCTAAGCTAATGGTCGAAATGGCAATCAATTCTATAGTTAAGCGAAACTGTAACGAGGTGGGAATTATTCGCTTAACAAATAGATTTTTAATAGTTTTTCGGAATGGGTAATACATTGGTTAAACGGAAGGTTTATTTAAAACGTTTATTTAAAACAGTTCAGCAATGTTTTTTTCTAGATCGAATTCAAAACGTTTACTATAATCAGTGATCCCATAGATATTGAAGCTGATTGTTGGTTCTTCACCAATCGCTTCAATCTGGTGAATTGCATCAGGCATCAAACAGAGGATATCCCCAGCCGTGAGGATCTGTTCTCCTACCTGTTCAATGCAGTCTGGAAATTTGGAACTAGGCGATCGATGCCAAAACGTATTTTTCTCTTCTCCATCAATTATCGCCACAATTCCCCATGTAGCATGATTATGAATTGGCGAAATACTTTGCGGCGACCAAGCTACAGTCTGTACTGTCAGCGCAAAATCTGGTTCGTCATAAAGTATCTGCACTGACCAACCCGTTTCGAGATCGGGTAATCCAAAGCTAGTTAAAATCCATTCTGAACTATTAAGTAAGCGGCGGACTAATGGACAAATTTTTTGCAACCGTAATCGATCGCCTTGTTCTTCCCAGATGATATCTTCAACATCGGTAAGGAAGCGATAGAGTCGATAGGGTTGTGAATCCTCTTGCAAATCTTGCGACACAACTGTAAGGGGAATACATTGGCTTTCATTTGTAACTAACCAGTCTTGAGTTATCTCTTGCTTTGTTTTTTTCATGGTCATGGCGATTGACTGACGTTTTTCTGGAGATTATCCTGCACCAATAGTCTAAAGGTTAAGGTCGAAATTTGAGATGAGTACGGTATGACTCTCAGATAAATTTTTGATGAAGATAAATTATGACTTACACAATTCAACATGTTTCAACAAGTTTAAGCTTTTAGCCCGCAATTTATTACAGGGTAAATTTGAAATTTTCAAGCTTTATGTAATCTCCATCTTGCCTTCATCTAGCACTCATTTTTCTAACTTTTAATAGGCTTAGTCTTGAATTGTATATTGTTTCAAAATTTCAACAGAATTCATAACAGGAAAAATCCCATGAAAATTAAGTATCTTGCCACATTTGCCGCTATTTCATTGTTATCCATTGGCGTTGCATCTGCGTATTCAAGCTCTTCTGCAACCACTCTTGGCACGACCAAAGTTGCTGTCTGTGCTGGTAAAACAAATCCCTGCGCTGGTAAAACAAATCCCTGCGCTGCTAAAACCAATCCTTGCGCTGGTAAGACCAATCCCTGTGCTGCTAAAACCAATCCCTGTGCTGGTAAAACCAATCCCTGTGCTGGTAAGACCAATCCTTGTGCTGGTAAAACATCTAAAGTCACCCGCAATTCCGCTATTTATACCGAGAATGGTTTAGCCTTGGACGGACAGGATGTGGTTTCCTACTTTACGGAAGGTAAACCTGTTACGGGCAAGAAACAGTTCACCTATGGGTGGAAAGGTGCTAACTGGCAATTTTCGAGTGCAGCTAATCGCGATTTATTTGCCAAAAACCCCGAAAAATATGCTCCTGCCTATGGTGGTTACTGTGCCAAAGCTGCTTCGGATGGCAATTTGGCAACCACCGTTCCAACTGCTTGGGAAATCCGCAATGGCAAACTCTACTTGAACTACAGTGCTGAAGCACAACAGGAATGGCTTCAAGGAACATCACAACTGATCGTCAAAGCTGATCGAAACTATCCTAAGATTCTCAACAATGAGACTCTTTTCAGATAGATAATAACTAAAGCTAAAGTCTAGATTTGAGATGAGTGCTGTCTGACTCTAAGATAAATTGCCGATGAAGGTGACATCCTCCCAACACTGACCTGAGTACAGGTACAGTGTGGGCTTCCAAGAATCACTTCTTGGTTTTTCTGGTTTTTCCCTTTCGACTACGCTCAAG
>JARCMB010000108.1 GCA_030248825.1 Pseudanabaenaceae cyanobacterium MP8IB2.15
CACTGGTTGGTAGGAATGGCTTTATTTAGTTTTGTGTTTGGAGCCGTTGCATTCTTTACATTTCAGCAAAAGCCGATCTATGAGGCTAACGGTACCCTGATTCTAAAGAAAAACGACCAAGCCTCTAGTCTGACAGGCATAGCTACGGGCATCGGACAATTAGATAACCTTGCCCCACAGTCAAACCCGCTCAATACCGAAGTGGAGGTAATTCGCTCGGCTCCTGTAGTCCAGCAAACAATTAGAGCTTTGGATTTAGCTGTTGAAGATGGTAAGGGTGGGAAGCAAGCATTGACTCGCGAAAGTTTTTTATCAAGGCTTACCGTCGAGGTTGTGAGAGGTACTGATGTGCTCAAGGTTTCCTATAAGAGCACCGATCCTAAGGAAGCATCTGGGGTTGTCAATCAACTGATGAGCGGCTATATCCTCAATGACGTGCAGACAAATCGCGCCCAAACCGTAGCAGCGCGACAATTTATCAACGAACAATTGCCTCAGATCGAGAAGGAATTGACCCTTGCAGAAATAGCTTTGCGAGAATTTAAAGAAAAGAATAAAGTCTTTGCGTTGGATGAGGAAGCTAAGTCCTCAATTCAAGTGATGGCGGATTTGGATAAAGGAATTACTGAAACAAAATCAAAGTTGGCGAATGTCAATGCAGTATCGCAAGATTTACGCCAGCGTGTCGGCATTGGCTCCGAACAGGCGGTGTCTTTAAGTAAGTTGAGCGAGTCAAAAGCTGTACAGGAAGCTTTTGCCGATCTTCAGAAAGTAGAAAGTCAGTTGGCAATTCAGAAAACTCTCTATCGTGGTGAGCATCCTTCGGTTACGAGGCTGGAGCGCCAAAAAGCAACGTTCCAAAAGCTGCTAAAAGACAGGGTAGATCAGACCTTGGGTACTACTGTGGCAATCTTGGATAAAGACTTACAGATCGGAGAACTAGGACGATCTCTGGTTGCTGATTTAGTTAAAGCCGAAGTCGAAAGAGGCGGGATTCAAGAGCAATTGCTGACCTTAAATGATACGTTTGATGCATATAAGGAGCGGATTAAGACCATACCGCAGTTGGAACAATCCGAACGTGTTTTAGAGCGTAAGGTCGCAGCCAACCGTACCACCTATGAAGCCTTGCTCAAAAAACTACAAGAAGTCCAACTGGCGGAAAATCAGACAATTGGGAACGCTCGCATTCTGTCAGCTTCATCGCAGCCGACTTCGCCCATATCGCCCCGCGTCAGTTTGAATTTATTGACAGGTGCATCTTTGGGGTTATTGTTAGCGATCGCCACTGCGATCCTGCTGCAAAGTATGGACACACTGTTAAGAACCACAGATGAAGTCAAGCGATTGTTTGGCTATCCCCTCTTGGGCATATTACCCAATTTCGGGAAAAAAGCCCCGAACGTTCCATCTATTGTATTTGTGCGAGATAATCCTAAATCTCCGATCAGCGAAGCTTATCGGATGCTGCAAACTAGTCTGCGTTTCCTCAGTTCCGATCGAAAGATTAAATCGATCGTTGTCACCAGTTCCATCCCAGGGGAAGGTAAATCTACGGTATCTTCTAATATGGCAGTGGCGATGGCACAGTTGGGTAAGCGAGTATTGCTGATTGATGCCGATATGCGTCGCCCAACTCAACAAAATGTTTGGGGCATCCCGTCTAACATCGGTCTTACTAATGTCTTAGTAAATGAAAGAAGCTTGCAGAACTCGATTAAAGAGGTGATCCCAAATCTTCATGTACTTGGAACTGGGTTGATCCCGCCGAATCCACTGGCTCTGATCGATTCGCAGCATATGGCTGATTTGATTAAGCAGTGGTCGCAACTCTATGACTACGTGATTATCGATACGCCTCCATTGTTGGCAGTAGCTGATGCGATGGTTTTGGGCAAGGTCGCTGATGGCGTGTTGATGGTGGCAAGACCTGGCATCCTCAACTCTGCCAGTGCGTCGAGAGCCAAAATACTATTAGAGCAATCTGGGATTCATGTTTTAGGTCTAGTTACGAATGATGTGATCGCTGATGACAATAGTTACTACATGTACCATTACTACTACACCAAAGAGTCAACCAGTGGCGTTTCTTGATCGGGATATATATATGTGAGGGCTATGAGCAATTTATTGCGACGACTTTTTTTTGTGACTTGTCTGGGACTGCATGTGTCTGCGGGAACTTTAGCATTAGCTCAAGGGTTGCCCAATAAACCAAATCAACCCAATAAACAAGATAAAGCGAAACCATCACCAACTTTGCCACAACCATCGATCCAGTTGTCTCCACCGATCGATCCAGAGGCGAACTCGATCTCCGCTTATCTGCTTGGGCCAGGTGATTTGATCGACCTAAGGGTATTTGGTTACGATGAGTATGCGGGACCACAAGTAATTTTGCCCGATGGGACAATTACGTTACCAGTGATCGGAACTGTGCTGGCAGCGGGGCAAACCCCAGGGCAACTAACGCAGTATTTGACATCAAGGCTGAAACCATTATTAGTCGATCCGATTGTTTCGATCAAAGTAGTCCAACTCCGACCGCTCTTGATCAACGTTGCAGGAGAAGTCCAACGTCCTGGACCAATTCAATTGCAGGGTTTAGGCGCGGGTTCTACTCCTACTGGTACGACCCAAATCAACACGACGTTTAACGCTCCCACGGTAAGTGCTGCGATCGCCCAAGCAGGGGGAGTAACCCGCAGTGCCGATATTCGAGGTGTCGTGCTCAAGCGCAATAAGCCTTCGGGTGAGGCGGTAACAATTACCCTAAATCTCTGGGATGCCTTGCGGTCTCCCAATGGCACACCAGACTTATTGCTACGCGATGGCGATACGTTGTTTATTCCCAAGGCGAGGGATATCAGTGACTTAGACCCGATGCTGGTAGCTCGTTCTACCCTGTCGCCTAAAACAGTGCGTGTACGAGTGGTGGGCGAAGTGAAAGCTCCTGGGGAGAAGGATGTTGCGCCGAATAGTACGATCTCAGGTGCTGTGGCGATCGCAGGTGGACCAACAGATAAGGCAAATTTGATGGCAGTATCATATGTGCGGTTGGGCGAGAACGGCACAATTCAAAAACAGGGAGTCGATCTGAGCAATCTTTCTGATACGATTCAGGTGCAAGATGGCGATGTCGTGATCGTACCAAAAACCGATATTTTCTCCATCCTCGATATTGCAAACCCCTTGCTCAATCCTCTTCTTTTACTGAGGCTAATTCGATAGGTTGCCGCTAAGTTAGCGCTATTAAAGTCGATCGTCATTCCTGAGTCGGATGCTCTATTGCAAGCGCAACAGATTTTAAATAGTGCTACCACACAGGCTGAATTTCGACTGAAACTAGATTTAATTGAAGCTATACTGGTGAATAAATTTCCGAGTTTAAGTATTGGAGAGGTA
>JARCMB010000480.1 GCA_030248825.1 Pseudanabaenaceae cyanobacterium MP8IB2.15
ATAGAGTAGTAAGCTAGCCCGATCGATAAATCAGAGAGCAAGTGCAACCATACCAGTCCTGGCTTCCATAGATAACAGTGCCCATGAGGAATGAACCCTCCCGTGGAGAAAAATTCTTGTGCAAATTCCATAGTTGCTTAGTTTAGAAATAGTCCAAACCCTTCATAATTGAATGATTTAATAACATTTTAATTGTAATAGGACTTACGCAAAATGCCCTGAAAGCCCTATTTTCCCGTAGAGGCTCTCTAAGTCCTTTCTCAGAGGGAGATCGAGTTTGGAATTGCGGCTAAGACTGACTTGGCAGATAGCTTATCCTTAAACCAAACGATGATTGCAGATGTCTCACTGACTTTTACACCTGCTTTCTCTAGATTTAACCGTTCTGAGATCGCCAAGATCAAGTTATCACAACCTGATTGTCGAACTTGGGAGAACTTCTTGCGGAGATATTCTGGTCGCCAATAACCGACAATTTCCAAAATAAAAACGCGCCCATCAGGATGAACTAAGCGAAAATCTGGGATCATCACACTGCCTGGAATCGGAATGAGATTGACTTCTCGCTCTAGTTTCCATTCAGTTTTAAGCGAGTTCCAATTATCGACAAAAGATGCTTCCAGTTTACTGTCATAGGTTTTGCCTGGTGGATAATGGCTGACTAGATTGCAATCAGACGCTAAGGTGAATCTTCCTGTGCGCTTCTGTTTGGTATAGAGATCCTTCTCAATTAAAGTAGCCGTGAGATTCCATTTCGTCACATGTAAGAGCGCGGGTAACAACTTGGCGATTGCCAGCCCATATCTCGTACTCTCGCTAAACAGACTGGTGGGGCCATCTACCGTAATCGTGAAACCATGATCGGCATCACCTTCGATATATGCCATCAGTTGAAACAGTTTGAGATAACGAAATAGCAGCTTATATTCACCTGGGTCGTTTCGATCGACATTCAGGATAATGTCACGCGCTCGATAGAACACGCCCTGAACCTGCGCTAGGTTGTATCGATCGATCAGAGCTTTAGGCGGAGGAAGATCGAACTTGGTTAAGATCCGATTTTCGGCTAAGTCGGCATATAGTCCTGCGGTGATGTGGTCGGTTCTGACTTCTCTGCCTAATTCCTGACTGAGCGTATCTGCTAATTTTTCTAGAGTTAGGCAAGTAGATAATTGACTGGGAAGAGCTTGGGCGGACAAGCTAAACACGCGCTGACGCAACTCTTGCGGTTCGAGTGGACTAATAATCTCAAATTCGCTGAAATCATGTTTGAGAATATGTGCCAGACCTCGCTTGATCCGATAATCGGGACTATCTCCCTCCATTTCCAGTAACTGGCGATCTAGCTCTCCTTGGGTATGGCTATTTGATTGGGCCGCTTCAAAGAGCGAGATCGATTCCGTCGCGATCGATAGATTTTTTAGATCTAAATTCAATCGTTTAGGTACAATTTCCTCGCCACTGCGCCGATGGATCAGGAGGTCACTAGTTAGCATGATTGGATTACTTTGGCGCTCCTACTTCTTTAAAGACAACATCCCTAAAGCTTGCCAAAAGGATAGCTCTTGCCAATCTCCAGCATTCGTATTTTCTAGCTTGGTTTTGACCATGGCATGAAACGAACGGAAGTTGACTTTAACATTTGCTGGGGTAAATTCTAGATTCCGTCGTAGAAGTTCTACAAAGGTCAAAAGCATAACTAGGCTTAAGGATAAAGCTCTTCGCCCTGCGGTCGGGGTCAGCACAAAATCTGGCTCTAGGTGTGACCCATACCATAGAAATGATACCTCACACAGATCGCCTGCCGTAAACAGAGCCATCCGCTTGCGAATTTCTTTGCCCGACAATGTTTTTTCTGACATTAAGTAATGAATTTCTGTGATCGCGATTGCCAGTGTCCCCAAAATATACGGGCTGCGTTTGGGCATAAAAGCCTCTTCATTAATCTGCACCATGGCATTAGCAATAATTTTCACAGCTTCAAATCTAAATTCATGAAAAGAACGAGATTCGAGCAAGGTTTGCCACTTCGATCGTAACAATTCATCAATGTCTTTTCTCAGGGTTTCGACCCCACGAATGTCTAGCTTTATATCGGGATTTACTTCTGGATCGTAGCCAAATGTACAGGTAGGATAAATTTGAGAAACGCCCAAATCGATCTTCCACTGTTGAATCACCCGCTCTAAAACTATGGGCTTCCATTTGTCATATTCATCAATCTTATTAAAGACAACATAAACGAGATCGCATTGTTGGTTTAGATCGTCAAGGTGCTGCTTTTGGCGAGCATCGGATGAGCCATCCACCACCAAAACTCCGATATCAATCCGTTTAAGAAATTTTTGGGTAGCATTGCTGTTCGCAACCCGCACATCATCTAAACCAGGAGAGTCAATTAAGCGCACCCGTTCGTTGAGTCGAAGACTTTGCACTTCACTTGTTACGCCAGACTCCGCCCTAACTTTAAATAGTGAATTTTTGCGCGTTTTTTCTAGTAAGGCATTTACCAAAGAGCTTTTCCCTGAGCTAACTCTACCAATGACAACAATATTGAGAATTTCTGGACTCTCGTAAATTTCGGATTCAAACTTAGCGTTGCTGCTTTCAAAGAAAGACTCTAGGGGTTTATTTTCAGAATGGTCGAGCATTGCTAGTTAGTGGGTAAGAATTAGAATGAAGTTGTAATCAGCCAAATATATTGTAAATGCCGAACCATCTACTTTAATCCTATGACAGATGTTTATGAGTGGCTCGATCGAGCGATGCAGACGATCCATCAGGCAAATTGGTATCGATCGACAAAAGTGATTACCAGTCGAGCAGGTAGCACGGCGACAGTGGCGGGGCAGGAAATGCTGATGTTTGCTAGCAATAATTATTTAGGATTGGCGGGAGATCGGAGATTAATTGATGCCGCGATCGAAGCGACTCAGAAATATGGTACAGGTTCTACGGGTTCGCGCTTAGTTTCGGGGCATTTAGATTTACATGAAGAATTGGAATATTCGATCGCCCAACTCAAGCAAACTGAAGCGGCACTGGTATTTAGTTCGGGGTACTTAGCAAATTTGGGTTCGATCGCCTCATTAGTCGGAACGCGAGACTTAATCCTC
>JARCMB010000109.1 GCA_030248825.1 Pseudanabaenaceae cyanobacterium MP8IB2.15
CATCCAGTTCCGCTTTTGCCCTTGCTACTCTTGCCTGGGCCGTAGAGACTTGCGATCGCGCCACATTCACATCCACTGGTCGCACCTCGGCAATTTGCTCAAGCGTCGCCTCTGCTTCAAAAACCTGCTGCTGCCGCGATCGCTGAATTCGACTCAAGTTAGCCTGCGATCCGTTTAACTGTTGGCGGACTATATCGGCGGTTAATTGCTTACCATCCCGCAAAGATGCCGAAACGGCTCCATCGGTATAGGGCAACAAGAACTGCTCGATTGGTTAATCAAGCCCTGCGAACCCACAGCCATCCGTGAAGATTTGGGCGTGATGGGGTTGGCGGGGTATCTCGTTCCGTCTCAAGTGGTGATTCGTGAAATTGAGCGACGGCGACAGCTCCATGTTGAAATGGTGCAACATGTCGAACAGTTAGATCGACACTTTGCCCAGCACCTCGATTCGCTAGAACTCAAAGACCTTTACATGCATCTCATTATTCGGCGTGGTATTCGCTATCAGAAAGAGTGGGTCGCTTGGTGTGATGAGGCACTTGAGGCGATCGAGCAGGCTGTAAAGCACTAAGCTGTTGAAATGATTAATGCAGCGATCGCAGTGATAGAACTGTTGTTTTTTGCTGTACCCAAGCAAATCGTACCCAAGTTAGCTTGCGCCGCCAAAGACTTCGATATTTTCAAATAGACAGACAGGTGAAGCATGACCAACCCGAATCGTTTGATTGGGTTCGCCTTTGCCGCAGAAGGGTGAACCATATGCCTCAACTGTAGAACGATCGCCGACTTTCGTTAAATTTCGCCAGAATTGATTGGTAATGCCGCGATAGTTGGGATTACGCAAAGTCTTTGTGAGTTTGCCATTTTCGATTAATTTGGCATATTCGCAGCCGAATTGGAACTTGTTGCGATAGTCATCGATCGACCAGGAGAGATTGGACTGCATATACACGCCGCGTTCGATCGAACCGATTGTATCGTCAAACGTGCTATCACCTGGCTCTAAATTAATATTTGCCATGCGATCGATCGCAGGACGATTCCACGAGGAGGCTCTGGCATTGGCGACACCTGAGATATTCGATCGAATCTGGCTCTCATGACTACCTAATCCTCTCAATAAAATCCCATCTTTAATTAGATATTCTCGTGTCGCAGCACTGCCAATATCATCAAAAGCATAGCTGGCAAACTCTCCAGACACACTAGGATCGAAAGTGATATTCATTAAATCGGAACCATAGACCAGATTACCAAAATCAGAGAGCTGCACAAAGCTACTGCCAGCATAGTTGCGCTCATCACCAAGGATTCGATCGATCTCTAAGGGATGTCCGATACTCTCATGGATTTGTAGCAGCATCTGGTCGGGAGCTAAGACGAGAGAAGTAGTGATGTTTGGGCATTCTGTCGCCGAGAGTAATTCAACGGCCTGTTCGCCAATTTGACGCGATCGCGCTAGGACTAATTCTTCGGCTAATACTTCTAGCCCTGCTTGGTTACACCGTGCTGCCCAGCCATGATCGCCACGTTTTTGGATCGTATTCCCATCTTGAGCGGTCGCGGCAAAATCTGTGACGATATAGAGAAATTTTTGATAGATGTCACTGCCATTACTGCTGACAAATTTGGTCTCAACTTCGCTAATCTCGGCATAGGCAGAAGTTTTGACGATTCGATCGGACACCTTGAGCGCGGTACAAATCCCAATCAGCAAGTCGTTAATCTCTTTCGCACTCATCACCTGAGATGAGAGTAAAAATGGCGAATAGTATTGTCCCACTGCTTTTGGTCTTTGCATCGTCGTAAATCGATCTAATGACCATTTAGAAGCGGCAATCGCTTGGTTAAACGCGCTCTCGGCGGTTAATTCCAAACTGGCTCGATCTAAACGATTGGTGCTGGCATAACCAAACTGCCCTTGCGCTAAGACTTCAATCATCACGCCATGAGTGCTATTTCTGCCATTAGCTTGAGGCTTGCCGTCGCGGACGTACCTAGTTGTGCTGGTTTCTCTGACTTCTCTCAAGCCAATCCATTCTGCTGGTAGATCGATCGATTCTAAAGCGGTGTTTAAGTCGAAATCCATTAACTGTGCCTCAATCTCATTTCTAAATAATTATCGATCGATCGTGATCCCTAGAAGGGCGAATTTTCATGTCTGTTTATGGGGTGGCTTCTTCTGGGGCTTGTAGTTGAGAAGTTGGTTGAGAAGTTTTAGTCTTAGCACTTGAGAAGAACAATAGCATAGTAGGAATGAGATAGCCAAAATAGGCGATCGATTCGCTCACAGTCGGAGCGTCATTGTAGCCAAAGATGCCTGCGAGAACTGAACCGAGAATACTGCGTTTTGGCAATATCGTACTGGCATCAAACACCACCGTTTGGAGCAAATCCCATATCCCTGCGGCGTGAGCAGCTCGGATCGCACCTGCACTCAAACCCGCCGCCACCAGAACGATCGATACTCCCGTCCATTTAAAGAATCGCTTTAGATCCAATCGCACGCCACCTTGATAAATACCAACTCCAACGGCGATTGCGGCAATATATCCTAACCCAGCTCCCAACGCGACGGCAGATTGAGATCCTTGTTCCTGCTGAAACGTTGCCAGCAAAAACACCACAGACTCCAATCCCTCTCGCGCCACCGCAAAAAAAGCCGTGCCAATCAGGGCAAAGTTGAGCTTATGAGCCCGATCTGGATGAATTGCCGCTTCGACTTGCGACTCTAATTCACCTTTAATCGATCGACCCGCCCGTTTCATCCAAAACACCATCCAAGTCAACACGCCCACCGCGATCGCCGAAACCCCAGCCGCAAAGAGTTTTTGTTGTTGATATGGGAACTCCTGACCGCCGATTTGGAGCAGAACAGCGATCGAGAGACAGAGGAAAGTTGCCAGCACAATCCCCACCCAGACGGCTGACATCAGATTCGATCGACCTGTTTGCTTGAGGTAACTGGCAATGATGCCGACGATTAACGCCGCTTCAATGCCTTCACGAAACATAATCAAAAACGGAGCAAGCATAGGAGATTTAATTAGAGATTATTCTAGGCAGCAGACAGACCGCTATGTTTGAGTAAGGCAACGGTACTGGGTTCGCGTCCACGAAAAGCTTTGAACACTTCCATTGGGTGTAAGCTGCCACCGAGGGCCAGCACCGTGTCGCGATAACGTCTGCCAGTGATTGAGATTGCCTGTTCGTCATCCAAGCCAGCATCTTCAAACGCCGCAAACGCATCAGCACTCAACACTTCTGCCCACTTATAGCTGTAGTATCCTGCCGCATATCCTCCTGCAAAGATATGTCCAAAAGCACAGAGGAACTGGTCTTCGGGTAATGGAGGCATCACGGTTGTGGTTTTAGCCAAGCGCGATCGAACTTCTGCTACGGTTTCTTTGCCACCTGGTTGATAGCGATGGTGTAGTTCCAAATCGACATAGCTAAAGTGGAGTTGCCGTAGCATGGTCGAACCGCTCATATAGTTCCGTGCTGCTAGCAGCTTTTGGTAGTAATGTTCGGGTAAGGTTTCGCCTGTCGCATAATGCTTCGCCATGCCCATCAAGGTCGGTCGATCGAAGCACCAGTTTTCCATAAACTGACTCGGGAGCTCCACCGCAACCCATTCGACATTGTTAATCCCTGCCGCACCAGGGAAGTCTACCCGTGTCAGCATATGCTGCAAGCCATGCCCAAACTCGTGAAATAGGGTCTCAACTTCACCAAAGGTCATCAGACTCGGCTTTCCATCCACAGGCGGTGACTGATTGCAAATCAGATACGA
>JARCMB010000481.1 GCA_030248825.1 Pseudanabaenaceae cyanobacterium MP8IB2.15
GGTAATTCATCCCTATCCTACTCAAGCGGAAGCGATCAAAAAGGCTGCTGATGCTTACAGGCGAACTCTATTAACACCTCGTAGTAAGATTCTTTTGGGACTAATCGCTAAACTTTCGGGGTAATCTAATTTTGGAAAAACTAAAAGCTAGTCTAGGCGAGTTGCCGATCGAAGTTCTACTAATTTTTGCATGACTTGCCCACTGAGTAGGAGTTGCTCAGCTTCGGCGATCCCTGCGGTGAGATCGGGAGAAATGCCGCAATGCCAGAGATAAAATCCACCGTTCCAGATTGCCGATCGAATCAACTCAGAGGCTTTACCTGCAAAGACAGCCAGAATATCAGCCACCAGTTCGGTTTCAACCAAGGGGAATTCCTGCCCAGCGAAGCCATAGTCGTGCGCCGAAACGATCAATCTTTCCTCGCCAACCCCAATAATTGCGGTTCGATCGCGTGGAATGTCACAACTGCCTTCTGAACCTTTGACCGTAGTAAAATTCTTCACCCCACGCAGAGCAAAAGCTTCACGCATCATCGTCTCGGTGGGAGGATGCACAAACCCACAGATCGTGTGAGCATTCCCACTGTATGGCGACCAAATCAATTCCACCGTGGCAAAAGGTGGACGTTTACCCACCTGATCGCGGTAGGTGACGAGATCGTGCGCGAGTGGGAAATGTTGAGGTAAATAGACAAATCCCAGTAAATTTTGCGATAGAACTTGATGGATTTGCGTCAGGTCGAGATTTTGCCAGTTCACGCCCAAACCCTGCCAGATCTCGATCGAAGGAATACCATGTTTAGTTGGAGTTCGATCGCCGCCATGCATCAAGACAGGGCAACCTGCCGTCGCTAAAATCAAGGCTGTGATCTGATTAATCGGAGCAGAACGCGATCGACCATCATAGGGCGAGCTTAGAATTACCACAGGTCGATCGACTGCAATTGGCTCTAGCTTAGAACCGAGTCGATCGAAGGCATCCATCATTCCTGCTAGCTCTATGCCAGTCGGACGTTTGATCCGATGTGCGATCAAAAACGCCCCAATCTGGGCTGGCGTGGCTTCCTGCTGCAAAATCATCATGGTTGCAGTCTCAGCTTCGGCTCGCGTCAGGTCTTTACCTGTATGCCTACCACTCCCAACTTTTCGCAGTAATTCTCGAAATTTGTCACTCATAGATCAATTATCAACCATAGTTGCCCTCGGAATCAGTTCGCAAGCGAGTTTGCGGAAATGTTGAATCGGTGGAATTTGCAGTCGATCGCTGGTCGTCACCAGCACGACTTGACGGGTTAAAACTGGAGCGGCGATCGGACGGACAGCGAGACTGGGATCTTTGAGAGCTTCCATCAGAGCGGAATACGGTAATAGAGCCACCAAGCTACCTTGACGCACAACCCCCCGAAAAGCATCGAGTGAATTTAGTTCGAGTGCCGCATTTAACTTGAGTCCTTGGCGTTTGAATTGGTCTTGGACTAATCGCTGTAAACCATAACCATCTTTGAATACGACCTGTGGATAGAGGGCGAGTTCTGCCCAAGGCACAACTTGATGTTTGGCAAGCGGATGACCCGATGACATCAAAATTTGGATCGATTCTTCGTAAAGATGATCGACGATCATCTCAGGACTGGACATCAGATAAGGGTTCTGCATCACAATTGCCAGATCGATCAAGCCATCTTTGAGTACCTTAAGTGCTCGATCGCTACCTAAAGCTGTAACTCGCAGTTGCACGTCGGGGTAGTCTTGCCCAAAGCTCTGCAATACAGATGGCAACTGATAAGCACAAGCAGAAGGAATAGCGGCAATACAAAGTTCTGGTTGCTTACCTGCAAGCAGTTCTGACAATTCTTGAGCGGCGTTTTGCCATTCTTGGCAAATTTTACGGGCGCGGGGTAGTAAGCGTTCACCCGCCAGAGTTAACTTCGTCTGTGTCTGACGATGAAAAAGCTGGATACCCAGATTAAGCTCTAATGATTGCACTTGGCGACTGACTGTAGACTGGCTAATGCCACATATCTGTCCTGCTTGTTGAAAACTACCTGTTTCGGCAACAGCTAAAAAAGCTTGTAACTGTTCTACGCGCATGACAGGCTGTAAATATCGATTTGAGCGATCTGACTTTAGATGGTCTGACAAATTATCACAGTGCAGATTTATACAAATTCAGGTAATCTGCCCAAATTTTTAAACCTGCAAGAACTATTACTGAACATAATCACATCTTGCCATAATTTAAAAACTGCTGTAAGTTCGCGATAGCAGTTTTCCATATCCACAATCGAGTCATCCACGACCGACCCAATCGCGACAACTAATCCGCCTAATGTCATGGTATTGATGCCTAGACCAAAAGCTTTCATCAACATCAAACCAATCAACAATGATAAACCCCGTCTATCTTGAAAACCATAGTTTGCTCAGCAGGTTTTTAAAATCCTGTAAGCTGTGCAGAGTATAAGATTAAGCCTTAATTTTAATATTTCACCTTAAACTACAGGTCTCAACTTGGACGGGGTTTAGTCAAAAAA
>JARCMB010000482.1 GCA_030248825.1 Pseudanabaenaceae cyanobacterium MP8IB2.15
ATATCGTAACTTTGCCAAATTGAAGTTGGTGCCGACCCCACCGAAGTCCAACCCAAAAGTATCAAAGCCAATGTTGCCAGCATCACCCACTGGGGCTGCACCCAAGATATTCCCTGCCGTACCGCCACCATTGCCTGCTTCTAGTCGGGTAATCAGCAGATCGCTACCTGTAAAACTAGTGTTGAAGTCCAGCCGTACACGAGCATTAACCGTTGTATTGACATTACCAGAGTCGATCGACCCCGCCGTTCTGCCATTTCCCGAACCGTTGGTGTTAGAGGCGAAGAATTGCCCCCCATTACCAAAAGCGCCTGAAAGAGCGATCACCGCTTGCCCAGAAAGTTTCGTAGTGGTCGAAAATTGCTGTGCTTCGATCCGCGCAGTCTTATTTTCTAGGGCATCAACCCGACCTTTAAGTGTCGCTAACTCAGCCGCAAACTCTTCTTGTAGACGTTGCAAAGCTGCTAAATCTTCTTTACTGACCTTATCGGCTAAACCAGTAGAAATTAATTCATTCATCTTGTCGAGACAAGCATTTAAACCCGCCGCAAATTCGTAACGACTGAGGGCGCGATTGCCGCGAAAAGTTCGATCGGGATAACCTGCGATGCATCCATAACGTTCGACCAGCGACTGTAAAGCCGTGAATGCCCAATCGGTTGGCTGCACATCGCTAAGCTGTGAAACCGAAGTTACACCTTGAACTAGAGTTCTATCAGTACTGAGATTTTGGCGAATCTGGCTAACCTTAGTGATATCAGACACTGGCACAGAGTCGATTGGACTGACGTTAGGATTTGAATTTACTAGCTGCGATGGCGATCGAACAATCGGATTAGCAGAGTCTGGATTTACCACACCAGAATCAGGGCTAGCCATAGCAGGACTCGCTCCAGCGATCGCCGCAATCGCTAACGCACTAAAACTAGCAACAAAATTTGTTTCTAAATTTACTTTTATATTTCTCATCGTCTCACTCCACACTTTCCGATCTATCAAGCTATTACTAGCATAAGCTCTCAGTAGTTAAATTTGCAACCCCAAAATTTGCCCAAATCCTTGCTAATTCAAGACAAGCAGAAAATTGTTGGCAAAGTAAGTAATCGGTAAATTTGTCATATAATCATAAATATATTAAGTTATGTAACAAAAAATTATGGATACGAGTTTAGCTGATGTGGCAAACCAATTGGCAAGTGATAATTCGCGCGATCGACTCCTAGCACTGGTATCTCTGCGAAACTTTTCACCAGAAGAAGCTGTGCCTTTGATCCTGAAATTGATTGACGATGATAATTTGCAAATTCGATCGATGGCAGTATTTGCTTTGGGGATCAAACCAACTGAAGCTTGTTTTCCTGCCTTGCAGAAAATCCTTGAAGCTGAGACTGACTATGGGATTCGGGCAGATGCAGCTGGAGCAATGGGTTACCTCAAAGATCCCAGAGCGTTTGAGCCACTGATGCGGGCTTTTTATGAGGATACAGAATGGTTGGTGCGCTTTAGTGCCGCAGTATCGTTGGGCAATCTCGGTGATCCGCGTGCCTATGATGCTCTGATCGGGGCTTTGAAAATGCCAGAAGCCCTTTTACATCAAGCTGCGATCTCGGCTTTAGGCGAAATTGGCGATCTGCGTGCCGTCGATCATATTCTCGCATTTGCCCAGTCTGATGATTGGCTCACCCGTCAGAGGTTAGTGGAAGCTCTGGGTCATTTGCCTTGCCCCAAAAGCATGTCGGCATTGATCTATTTAATCAAAGATCCACATCCTCAAGTTTCCGATGCTGCCCAATTTTCGATCGATCGATTGGATCAAATCAAAGTTATCCCAGATTAGCAATAGCTTAGATCGCGTGACTAGATGAGCTGTAGAGTAATGATAGTGAAATCAATTTTTCTCTAGATTTTATTTAAAGTTTTAATTTATGTACGTTAAAGGTCAGTTATTTCTTGGCTTGTCGATCGTGGCGGCGATCGCATTCGTCGGCTGCATATTCGAGCTATCTTCGGGCGAACCAGAGTTAGGGAAAATTCCGACTCTGATGATTTTAGGAGCCAGTTTACCGCTATCGATTTTTAGCTTTTTTCAAGCCGTTAAATTGGCTAGAGCCTCGAATGATGCTAGTTAATTGCTAGTTGCCAATAGCCAATATCTGACTGAATAATTATGAAAACTTACGACTGGATCGTTGTCGGTGGCGGCATTACAGGTACAGCATTGAGCTATGAATTGAGTCAGGTTGGCTTTTCTGTCCTGTTGTTAGAGCAGGATCGGATCGCGCAAAATGCTACTCGTTATAGCTATGGCGGTATTCCCTACTGGTCGGGCACTTCGATCTCCACTCAACAACTTTGTGCTGAGGGGATTGCGCGCCAAAGGCAATTACCCGATGAGCTAGATGCCAATACCGAGTTCCGCCAACTGGATTTATTGCTAACGATCGAACTCGATCGAGATCCGAAAGAAATTGCCGATCTCTACCACAAATGTCTGATTCCCCTGACCTCGATCGATCCTGCCACAGCCTGCGAGTTAGAACCATTACTCAACCCTGATTCGATCGCGGGCGCACTCACTGTATCTCATGCTCATGTTAATGCTCAACTGCTGACACAGGCTTACCATGCCGCTTTCATTCGTGCAGGTGGCGAAAGTCAAAACGTCCGAGTCGAGCAAATATCTCAAGGCAGTGTGAGAAGCGATCGAGGCGAGACTTTTGCTGGACAAAATATTGCCGTTTGTGCGGGAGGGCTGAGTCGATCGCTGCTGAAACGATCGGGGATTGATGCCAGAATTTACTTCACCCACGCTGAAGTGATTGAAACCGCACCGACCGACCTGAAATTACGCACGATCGTGATGCCTGCTGATATGCAAAGGTTTCAACTAGAATCTGAGGCTAGTGCAGTTGGAGTCGATCGACTCTGGGATGCTCCAAGCAGCGAACTTATGCCGCCATCGATCGATCCAGGTGCGATTCAATTTTTCGATCGAACCATGAGGCTAGGTCAATTTAGTCGATTACTTACCGATCCATATGCCAAGATTGATGCCAAGCAAAGTGAACTCGAAATTCGCGCTAAAATTGGCAAACTCTTACCCTCTCTAGCCACACTTCCAGGCACATGGCATCATTGCTTGGTTGCTTTCAGTCATGACTCACTTCCTTCGATCGGCACACTCCCAGAATCTGAAAACCTCTACCTGTTCTCAGGCTTTACCAGTCCTATGGTATTTGTCCCACCTCTAGCAAAACGATTTGCGACTTCCTTAGTCGGAACCCGTGACGAGATCATTCCCCAATTCTCACCCCAGAGATTTGCTTGAGGTTTACTTGAAATTTACCGATACCTGCCGACGAAATCAAATCTTAGGCTGCTAGAATTTGCTAATCTGTTACTGGCGTTATCAAGACAGAATTTCGAGCAAAGACGCTAATGTATCCGCCAATGTACTTTTGTCGCAATACAAACTTAGACATAACGCCCCATCAGTCAGGAGGGATTTATGTCAAATAGTGAGCAAATCGCCCTTTTGACGCATAGAGTAAGTACCTGGAACAAGTGGCGAGCCAGAAATAATCGTTTGCAGATCGATATCAGTGAAGCCGATCTAAGCGGTGCTGTCTTGCTTGAAGCCGATCTAAGTAAAGCTAACCTCAAAGGGATTAATCTGAGTAAGGCTGTGTTGATCAGGGCTTACCTCTCAGGCAGCAATCTCACCAATGCCAACCTTAGTGGCGCAAATCTCAGTGCCGCGATCGCAAATTGTGCCTATTTTAATGATGCTGACCTCAGCAAAGCCAACTTAATTTTGATCAATCTTAGCGAGTCATATCTAATTGGCACTGACCTCAGCGAGACGAATTTGACAGGAGCGATTATGAGTGGAGCCGATCTGATTAAAGCCAAGCTCAAAGGATCGAACATGAGTGAGTCATATTTAAGTATGGCCGATTTAAGCGGAGCGGATTTAAGTGGAGCAAATCTCAGCGAATCTTATGCGATCGGGGCTAATTTTAGTGGCGCAGATTTAACTAGAGCTAATTTAAGTGGGACAAACTTCAGTAAAGCTAACTTTAGTAATGCTACGCTCAAAGATACCAAGCTCAGGGAAGCAGACTTGACAGGGACAAACCTAATCGGGGCAGATTTTACTGGCGCGACGCTCAAAGGAGCTAACCTGATCGGGGCAAAAATGATCGGGGCTAACCTGAGTAAGACTAACATCAGCCGAACTAACCTAAGTGGAGTAGGATTGATAGAAGTTAATCTGACGAGTGCAAATCTGAACGGAGCTGACTTAATTGGAGCCGATCTGAGCCGTTCCGATCTCAGTTATGCCAATTTCAGCAATGCCAAGCTGATCTGGGCTGATTTAAGCGGTGCAATTCTAACAGGAGCTAATTTTGACGGTGCAACACTCCAAGGAGCGGTGATGCCTGATGGCACTACTCACAGTTAGATCTCACAGCTAGATCTCACAGTTAGATCCTAAATCGATTTTCGTTATCTTAATATCTGCTCATTTAACTGATATGGATGTCAGCATCATCATTCCCACATACAACGGCGGCGAATTACTCAAAAAAACGCTCAAAGCAATATTTGCCCAAGAGACTACTAAATCTTTTGAAGTTGTGATCATTGATTCTGGCTCCAATCAAGATCCTAAGCAATTACTTGAAGAGTTTTCGATCGAATTATTTGAGATCCCCAATCACGAATTCAATCACGGTTTAACCCGCGATCGAGCTGCCGAAAAATCATCAGGCGAGTTTCTCGTTTTCATCAATCAAGATGCTGAACCTGGCGATCGTCAATGGTTAGACTTAATGCTAGCTCCATTTGTAGATCGGCATGTGGTCGCAGTCCAAGGTGAAATTAGAGAACGTCATGACATGCGACGGTTCTTTTGGGATTCTTGTGGTGAGACTTTCTACTTTACCTCAGAGTCAAAAAACTGGATTAGCCATCACTTTAATATGGGGTTTTCCACCGTTAATGCCGCAATCAGGAGATCTAAATGGCAGCAACATCCCTTCGGCAAAATAGATATCTTTGAGGATAAGGGATTCCAACGAGAAGTACATCTCAACGGCAATGAGATTGTCTACTCAGATGGATTTGTCTACCATACGCATGACTATACTTACGATCAACTCAGGCGCAGATGCCAAGATGAAGGCTATGGCTGGAAACTGGTAGGAGAGAATTATGCCCTATGGCAAGCGATCGAAGATACTTTCATCCTCAAGAACTATACAAAACTGGCGCGTGGCATTCTCAAGGGTAAAGTCAAACGCTGGTCAGAAGTTCTATTCCCATTGCTCAGACCTCTTTGGGTCTATAAAGGAAACCATTTTAATCAAGGGTTACTGAAGAAATAACTGATGAAATAACTGAAGAAAATAAGAGTCAACTCCAATGATCTGACTGGCTCAACCCCAAAAACACCAAAAAGCAATTATCAAAGCCTGAAAACTTTAAACTCTACAAACTCGGTCGATCGATACCTTAGCAGAAAATCTACCGCGCTACTTGCTTGTTGTCTGAATCTCAAGCCCTAGACTCCTTACCCATCCTTGTCTCTGTCAGAATACCGAAAGTATTTCCCCCCCTGATTGCCAGATTAGCCACAGTTGGTTTTAGCTCAATTTACTCTATTTTTGCCAGACTCGATCTGAATGCTCAATAGTTGCGCTAGAATAGCAAAGCTTTAAC
>JARCMB010000009.1 GCA_030248825.1 Pseudanabaenaceae cyanobacterium MP8IB2.15
CGACTTCTGAGATCAAGGTTTTAGTGGTTTGCAAATCGACGCTAAAAGTTTCCAGATTACGGTTATTGATGCCGACCAGTTCGATATCGCTCAACTTCAGCACCCGCTCTAGTTCGGTGGCGGTGTGAACTTCGATCAGAACCGTCAGATCCAGAGCTTTGGCAGTTTGTCTCAAACTCTCTAAATCAGCATCGCAGAGTACCGCCGCGATTAGTAAAATGGCATCAGCACCGTATCGTGCCAGATAAATCTGATATGGGTCGATGATGAATTCCTTACACAGCAACGGTAAATCAACGGTGGGACGAATTAGGCGCAAGTTCTCAAAGCTACCCTGAAAAAATTCTCGCGATCGGGCTTAACCTTCATAAACGCCTTATTTAGTGACTGGCTTGGTTGTAACTTGTTAGCTTTCATGATCTGCTGTTGCAATTCCCCTTCTATAGCTTAGTTGCAGAAAGAATTAAAACGCGATCGAAATTTAGCTTTCAGGTTCGCTACTTATCGAAATATCTAAAGTTTCCTCGTCAATTTCGATGTAGAGCACATTCGGTTGGCAGCACACCTGACAGTCCTCAACATAGGACTGTTGCGATCCCCCACTGATGTCTACAAAAGTCGAAATGGTTTCGCCACAATAAGCGCAAGTATATTCAGCGTCATTTTGCATCTCGGTACAATGGGAAACTAGAGTAACCTTATCTTAACCTTGTTGATTCACCGCAGAATGTCGATCGAACACCCAAACAATTCCCCTGCCGACCTTGCATCCAGACTGGATCGCTATTACCAAGAGATCACAGCCGTGATTCTCGATCGACAAAACCCAATAACGGGGTTGATGCCCGCCAGTACGGCAATTAACGCCCATGGCGACTACACCGATGCTTGGGTGCGAGACAACGTTTACAGCATTCAGGCTGTGTGGGGGTTGGCACTGGCATACCGCAAGCTGGATGACGATCGAGGACGCACTTACGAGCTAGAGCAAAGTGTGGTGAAGCTGATGCGGGGCTTGTTGTTTGCCATGATGCAACAGGCGCACAAAGTCGAGCGATTTAAAGTAACTCAAGCCCCACTCGACGCGCTCCATGCCAAATACGACACAAATACGGCGGCAACCGTGGTCGATGATGACCAGTGGGGACATTTGCAGCTAGATGCCACATCGCTTTACTTGCTGATGCTGGCGCAGATGACTGCCTCTGGGTTACAGATTATTTTTTCGATCGACGAAGTTAACTTTGTCCAAAACCTCGTCTACTACATCGGTCGCGCTTACCGCACCCCAGACTACGGCATCTGGGAGCGGGGCAATAAAGCCAATCATGGCTACCCCGAACTCAACGCCAGCTCGGTGGGAATGGCAAAAGCGGCTCTAGAAGCGGTGAATGGGTTAAATCTATTTGGTGTGCGTGGTAGCCAAGCTTCGGTAATTCACGTTCTCTTAGATGAAATTGCGCGGACTCGGACGACACTTCGATCGCTTCTCCCCCGCGAATCCAGTTCCAAAGAAGTCGATGCTGCCCTGCTTAGTGTGATTGGTTATCCTGCCTTTTCGATCGAAGATACCGCACTAGTAGAACGAACGCGCACGAACGTTGTGACCAAACTTGAGGGTAAATATGGCTGCAAACGCTTTTTACGGGATGGGCATCAGACCGAGATCGAAGATGCCACTCGCCTCCATTATGAACCTTGGGAATTAAAGCAATTTGAGCATATTGAATGTGAATGGCCGCTATTTTTCACCTATTTGATGCTGGATGCTCAATTTCGGGGCGATCGAATTGAAGCCGAGGCATATTATCAGAAGCTCCAACCTCTGCTGGTCGAAAAAGATGGCTATCAACTCCTACCAGAACTGTTTTTTGTGCCGAGCGACCAAATCGAAGCTGAACGCACCACACCTCAGAGCCAGATCCGTCTGCCTAATGCCAACCTGCCCTTAGTTTGGGCGCAAAGCCTCTATCTTGTCGGCAAGCTGATCCGCGAAGACCTGTTAGCAGTCGGAGACATCGATCCACTGGGACGACATCTTCGGATCAGAACGTATCGTCAGCCGATCGTCCAAGTCGCTTTACTCGCTGAAGATGAAGCTCTCCAGTCAGAATTAGCAACCTACGGGATTGAAACCCAGACTGCTGAGCAAATTTCCCCGATCCAAGTGCGGCAAGCCGATCATCTATCAGCAATCTATTACCAAATCGGGCGTAACGATAAGCTCGGTCTCACAGGCAGACCAATCCGTCGGCTGCGTAGCCTCACAACAGCGAGGATTTTTCGGATTCGGGGCGAAGCGATCGTATTTTTACCATCCTTTCTCGACCAGCAACAGTTCTATCTCACGCTTGACTACCATTTCTTAGTGTCACAAATTAAAGGTGAACTGCTCTACATTCAACGACACTGGTACAACCTCGGCAGACCGACGATGACATTACTGCTCACCCATGACATGTTTGAGATTGGCAGCACCGATGAGATCGATCGATCTCCTTTACTAGAGCTGCTGAAAGAATTGCGTGATGGTAACTGTAACGGTGTCACTGTCAAATCGGGACATCTCAATCAACTCATGTTGACATCTGGAACTGAACGAATTGATTTTGTTCACGACTTCCAATTTTCAGAATTACCTTTAGAAGGCATTGCGTCCACATCTTCACTTTTACGCGGTGACATTAACTCCAATCATCCCTTATCCAATACTCAAGAATTTTTATTGGAATCAGAAACAGATATATCAAGCTTGCTCACCACATTACGCCAGTCCACCAATCTCTACGAGCAAATTGACCTATTAGAAACCCTAAGCCACCTGCGAGATTTAGAGTTCGATACGAGATTATATGGAAATTATCTGACAGTTGGTGATTTATTGGATGAGCTATACATCAGAGCAGGGCAGTTGCAACTATGGACAATTATTCGCCGTGCCGCAGGCTTAATGAATAAAGTCGATATCGGTTTAGGAGACTCTGTGACAACGATCTTGATTCGTGGCAAACAGATTGCCGTGGGCAAGTCTTATAACGAAGCCTCATTAATTACTAATCCTATGCCTTCTGCCGAAGTGATGGCAAAGATTGAAGAGTTCCGCAGCAATGATGTCAGAGAGCGATCGCTAACTCAGGAGATGATCATTTATCTCAGCATCCTCATTAAAGCCGAACCACAATTATTCGATGGATTACTGACATTGCGCGTAGGATATCTAATTTTGCTGATCACGAGCGAACTAGCACGAGAATTTCAAGTCACTCAGGATGAAGCCTACGAACATCTCATGCGACTGAGTCCATTTGAAGCCAGTAGCCGCTTGCGTCAAGTGCTGGCAGGTTACGCCAACTTAGATCAAAATCTATTCCAACAAGAATCACTGCAAGTCAAGCAACAACAGGAAATTCAATGGGTAGTTGCCGAGATGAATGCAGAAGCAGAAGCCTCAACATCAAATTCGCTAGACTGGTGGCAGCAACGTCAAAGAGATGGTGGGCTAAACCGCGTTCCCAAAGGTTTTTACCCCAAGGTTTGGCAGGTGATGCAACACTGTAAAGGCTTAGTGATTGGTGATAAACTCGATCGCCGCAATCGTTTAGATAGCGAATTAATTCTGGCAGAAATGACCCCAGGCGAGAAAAACTTTGCCCTTCGCATCGAGCATCTGCTCAACAAAATCCAAGCTCCAGAATATCGCCAGGTCAACACCGAAGCTCTGATCGAACTTGCCGCGATCTCCGAGCAAAATCCCGATCTGCAAATCGAAGACTATATCGTTTTGGATGTCCTAGTTGGTCATGCCGTCCGCATCGCCTGGTTAGATCGATATCCGCAACACAACCATAATTACGACGAACAAAAAGGCGTAGCGTGGCGATCATTTTATGAAACCTCTCCATTCGTCTGTGCTAGCTATATTGCCAAAGCCCTCCGATTCCTAATGGAATTAGCTCAAGCACCTAACTATGTCGCCGAACTCACCAACCTTGAAAATGATAAATTTATTCAATAAAAATTCAAACTAAATTAATCCGAAGCGATCGCAAATACAGCCATTTCTTTAGACAAATTTTAGATCCTTATCGACAAATTCGCCCACATTCAACATTAAAGCCAGCAATTGTGACAAGTTTGTTAATATTCGTAGTATTTGACCAGTATACATCGCAGAAAATGCTAGTATGCCCTAGTAGTATGGATTGTAGCTGTAGGAGCAAATCTTTGACATTACGAGTTGCTGTTGTTGGCGGAGGCCCCGCTGGTTCCTGTGCGGCTGAAACTTTAGCCAAGTCTGGCGTTGAAACCTATTTATTTGAGCGCAAATTAGATAACGCCAAGCCCTGTGGTGGTGCGATCCCTCTCTGCATGGTACAAGAATTTGAATTGCCTCCAGAAATAATCGATCGGCGAGTCCGCAAAATGAAGATGATATCGCCCAGTAACGTGGAAGTCGATATCAAATTGAATAACGAGGATGAATATATTGGCATGTGTCGTCGCGAAGTTTTAGACGGCTTCTTACGCGATCGCGCTGCCTCTCTGGGCGCAAAGCTGATTAACGGCCGAGTCCTAGACATCAAAATTACCGATAAAGGCAAAAGTCCTTATGTAATTGGTTATGCCGACATGTCAAACGGCGGACTTGAAGGTGTGATGAGATCGCTAGAGGTAGACATTATTATTGGCGCGGATGGATTCAACTCAGTTGTAGCAAAGGCGATCGATGCTGGTGACTACAACTATGCGATCGCTTTCCAAGAACGCGTCCGCATCTCCCCCGAAAAGATGAAGTACTACGAGGATCGAGCCGAAATGTATGTCGGCAATGATGTCTCACCCGACTTTTACGCTTGGGTATTTCCAAAATTTGACCACGTTGCCGTTGGTACGGGGACAATGCGCGTCAATCAAAAGCAAATCAAAACTCTCCAAGCTGGCATTCGCGCCAGAGCACATCACCGCATCGAAGGTGGAGAGGTAATTAAAGTCGAAGCCCACCCAATTCCCGAACATCCCAGACCAAGGCGCGTCGTCGGTAGAGTTGCCCTAGTTGGTGATGCCGCAGGTTACGTCACCAAATCCAGTGGTGAAGGTATCTACTTTGCCGCAAAGTCAGGTCGGATGTGTGCCGAAGCGATCGTAGAGTTTGCCAAAAACAATACTCGTATTCCAACCGAAGCTGATCTCAAGGTCTACATCAAGCGCTGGGATAAAAAGTATGGCATTACCTACACAGTTCTAGACATCTTACAGCGAGTATTCTATCGGTCCGATGCCACTCGCGAGGCCTTTGTAGAAATGTGTGCTGATCAAGATGTCCAAAAAATGACATTTGATAGCTACCTATATAAAACCGTTGTCCCAGCTAATCCTTTCATTCAGCTAAAAATTACCGCCAAGACAATCGGCAGTCTATTACGCGGAAATGCTTTAGCCCCCACCAGAGACTAGAAAACTCTAATAGGACATAGAAAAATAAGCTGAGGCTACTTGATAGCCTCAGCTTATTTTTATTCAAGATATCTTAAATGGTTAGGCGAACAAATTATTTACCCGTAGCCTCATCACGACTAGCAGTTTGAATATATAGAATCAATAAAAAAGCAGTCGGCACAAATATTGCTAAAGCTGTCGCAATCAAACCCAAAAAATTAACTTCCATAAACCCGCATTACTCCCTAAAATCAGATTATATTGATTTAATTATAGTCTCTAAGTTGAACAGCTATGAATGAAATCAGACATCAGCATTCTCTAAACATCTATAAATAATATATGGCTCTAATTAAACGAGAAAGCCCTACATTATCAATTAATGTAGGGCTTTCTCGTTTAAATATTAATCTTGGCACCGAGCTATTTTCCCGTAGGGCTGCCCCTAAAG